>NZ_JAAGNB010001569.1:0-2992 GCF_010550475.1 Amycolatopsis sp. SID8362 | reverse complement strand
TGCTGACCGACACCTCGGGCGGGTCGGCGCGGCTGCGCGTCGGGCCCGAGCCGGGCACCGTGTTCGAGCTGGCGATCGCGCAGCTGGGCGTCCGGCTGGACCAGGACTCGCTGCGCTGCATCGACGGCGCGGCCCCGGCGTGCCTGGTCCGCGGCGACGTCGGCGACGGCACGGCCGCGTACGGCGAGCTGCTGGTCGGCAGCGGGGGAGTGTGGCGGGACCCGGGCAAGCCGTACTACGCGGACGCCGGGACGCTGTCGCTCTACGACGTCACCGCCGACGGCCGCGCGGACGTGATCGTGGTCCGCCACGACTGCCCGGGCGCGGCCTCCGGCACCCCGAAGTGCGAGGCGTCGCCGGTGCTGGCCGAGGTCTACGACCTGACGGGCAAGCCGGTCGGCTGCACCCGCCGCTACACCGCCCCCTCGGACCTGCGCGGCTGGCCGGACATCCGCCTCACCCGCGCCGACCTCCGCCCCTGCCCGTCCTCCTGATCCGAACGTGGAGCTTTCGCCGTGAAAGTGTTGCGGAGGCCGGTCCTCCACAACACTTTCACGGCGAAAGTGACGGGTTAGGCGGGGGCGGGTTCGGTGTGGCGGGCGGAAGTGCCGTCGTCGCTGTGGAGTGGGGTGTCGGTCGGGGCGTTCAGGACCTCGTCGTCGAGGAGGCCTTCGCCGCGCGCCACGATGACGGGAACGGTGATCTGGCCCGCCACGTTCGTCGCCGTCCGCATCATGTCCATGATCGGGTTGACCGAGTAGATCAGCGCCAGGCCGATCGCTACCTGCTTGGCGTCGAGGCCGATGAACGACGTCGTCAGCGTGAACGCCGTCAGCCAGCCGGTGGTGCCCGCCGTCGCCAGCGCGCCGACCACGGCGACCACGACGATGCCGACGTACTGCCAGAAGTTCAGCGACACCCCGGCCAGGTTGGCGACGAAGATCGCCGCGATCGCCGGGAAGACCGCCGCGCAGCCGTCCATCTTGGTCGCGCTGCCGAGCGGGGTCGCGAAGGCCGCGTACGCCGGCTGGACGCCGAGGTTGACCGCGGACTGGCGGGTCAGCGGCAGCGTCGCGGCCGAGGACTGCGACGCGAACGCGAACTGGATCGCCGTGCCCGCCTTGGCGAAGAACTTCAGCGGGCTGACCTTCGCCACGAACCGCAGCAGGATCGGGTAGACGACGAAGAGCACGACCAGGCAGCCGACGTACACCGCGAGCGTGGCGGAGAACAGCGGGCGGAACAGCGCGTCGCCGTAGTTGGAGACGGCCGCGCCGATCAGGCCGACGATGCCGATCGGGGCCAGCCGGACGATCCAGCCGAGGTAGCGCTGGATGATCTCGAAGACGCTGGTCGTGAAGTCCACGAACGGCTTGGCCTTGTCACCCAGGCTGTACGCGGCCGCGCCGATCACCAGCGCGAGGAAGAGCACCTGCAGCGTCTCGCCGTCGGCGAACGCTTTCACGAAGTTCTCCGGCAGCAGGCCGTTCACGAAGGCGCTCCACGAGCCCCAGTGGTCGACGCTGGCCGCGGCCTTGTCGGCGTTCTTGGCGGTCGCTTCGACGCCGCCGAGCCCGCCCGCGCCGGGGTTGAAGATCCGGCCGGCCGCGATCCCGATCAGCGACGCGATGAACGACGTGATCGCGAACCACAGCACCGTCTTGCCGCCCAGGCGCGCGGCGGTGCGGCCGCCGCCGAGCCCGCGGAGGCTGTTGATGCCGACGACGATGGCCGTGAAGACCAGCGGGATCACCGCGATCTGCAGCAGCGTGGTGAAGATGGTGCCGATCTGGTCGAGGAGATCGGTCAGCCAGCCGGCCTCGGTCTGCCGTGCGACGACGCCCAGCGCGGCGCCGACCACGAGCGAGCCGAGAACCGCGGCCGCGAACACCCGCGGCTTGGTGTAGGTCCGTACGAAAGACACGGGGCGACTCCGGTGCTCGAAAATTTCCTGTCTTGCCTCGTGAAGAGAACGTTAGGCAAGAGGGCACTCTTCCGGATCACCCGTTCGTGTGGCGCCTTTCTCAGGATGCGGGACGCGACCAGAGGTCCACGACACTCACCCCGACCTCGGCGAGCAGCCGGCGCGTCAGCGGCAGGCTGATGCCGATGACGCTCGTGTGGCCGCCGGTGAGCCCGTCGACGAACCAGCCGCCCAGGCCGTCGATCGTGAAGCCGCCTGCCACGTGCAGCGGTTCGCCGGACGCGACGTAGGCGTCGATCTCCTCGGGCGTCGGCGTGCCGAACCGGACGGTGGTCGACTCCCAGCCGCTGGTCTCCTTCGCGCGGGTGCCGCCGTCGAGCCGGACGACCGCGTGGCCGGTGAGGAGTTCACCGGATGTTCCGGCCATCGCGGCCCACCGCTGCCGCGCGGTGTCCGGATCGGCCGGTTTGCCGACCATCTGCCCGCCGATGTTCAGCATCGAGTCGCAGGCGACGATGACGGCGTCCGGGTGGACCGCGGCGACCTTGTCGACGACGGCTTCGGCCTTGGCCGCGGCGAGGGCGGCGACGAGCTCGGCCGGCGCGGGATCGGTCAGCGCGGCGGCGACGGCGTCTTCGTCGACGCCGGAGACGAACACGGCCGGGTCGAGGCCCGCGGAACGCAGGAGGGCGAGGCGGGCGGGGGACTGGGAGGCGAGGACGAACTGCACCCCCGGAACGTACCCGGACGGCCGTCGTGACCGAATTGTGACCGGCGCCACTTCCGGGGCGAGTTATTTTGTTGTGGCTCGCAACATATGGATCCGGTGCGGGAGGTGCCCATGACCGTGCGCGTGACGGAGTCGACACCGGCGCGACCCCCGTGGTGGGCGAAACGGCGCTCGCCGAGACGGCCTGCGCCGAAACTGACCCCGCGCTGACGACTTCTCCGACCACCGCTCCCGCGGTCCGGTCGAGCCCCCGGCACCCGACACCGGGGGCTCGACCGGTTTTCAGGCCGCGGCGGCTTCGGGCGCCGGCGCCGGAGATTCCCAGCGCGGCTTGACCC
>NZ_JAAGNB010001524.1:0-3882 GCF_010550475.1 Amycolatopsis sp. SID8362 | reverse complement strand
GAGCGGGTCGGCGTCGCGTCCGGCCAGGGCGGCGGCTTGGCCGCGCAGGCCGCCCGGGGTGCGGGCCGACAGCACCCAAGGGGCTTCGTTTCGCGCGCGTGGGGGCGGCTCCGGGGCCGGGGGCGCGGCGGAAAGGACGAGGTGGCAGTTGGTGCCGCCCATGCCGAAGGAGGAGACGCCGGCGTAGGCGTTTTCGGGCCAGGGCACGGATTCCCGGGCGACGCGCAGGCGCCAATCGTCGAAGCGGATGGCCGGGTTGGGGTGTTCGTGGTTGCGGCTGGGCGGGACTTCGCCGTGGGACAGCGAAAGCGCGACCTTCAGCAGGCCCGCGATGCCCGCGGCGCCTTCGAGGTGACCGATGTTCGTCTTGACCGACCCGACCCACAGCGGGTCTTCGCCGCGTCCCGGCGCGAAGACGGCGCCGAGCGCGGCGGCTTCGAGCGGGTCGCCGACGCGGGTGCCGGTGCCGTGCAGCTCGACGTACCGGACGGCGTCGGCTGGGACGTCCGCGCGCTTGAGCGCGGCCCGGATGACGGCTTCCTGGGCTTCGGCGCTGGGCGTGGTGAGGGTTTCGCTGAAGCCGTCGTTGTTGACCGCGCCGCCTTCGATGACGCAGTGGACGCGATCGCCGTCCCGCAGCGCGGCGGCGAGCGGCTTGAGGACGACGAACCCGCCGCCCTCCCCGCGGACGTAACCGTTGGCGCGCGCGTCGAAGGTGTAGCAACGGCCGTCCGGCGAGAGCCCGCCGAACCGGTCGGCGGCGATCGTGCTCTCCGGGGCCAGGTTCAGCTGCACGCCGCCGGCCAGCGCCAGCTCGGCTTCGCCGCTGCGCAGGGCTTCGCAGGCGAGGTGCACGGCGACCAGCGACGACGACTGCCCGGTGTCGACCGACAGGCTGGGCCCGCGCAGGCCGAAGGCGTAGGAGATCCGGTTGGCGACGACGGCGCGGCTCTGCCCGGTGAGGGTGTGGTGGCCGATGGCTTTCGGGCCGCCTTGCTTGAGCAGCGTGGCGTAGTCGTCCGCGCTCGCGCCGACGAAGACGCCGGTCGGGGAGCCTTCGAGGGTTTTCGGGACGATCCGCGCGTCTTCGAGGGCTTCCCAGCCGAGTTCGAGGGCGAGGCGCTGCTGCGGGTCCATGGTGGCGGCCTCGCGGGCCGGGATGCCGAAGAACGCGGCGTCGAAGGTGTCCACTTCGGACAAGAAGCCGCCGCGGCGGGTCCCGGGCGGGACCGAATCGCGGCGGTTGGGCGGGACTTCGGTGGTGCCGTCGGCACCGTCGCGCAGGAGGGTCCAGAAGGCACCGGGCGCGGGCGCCGAGGGCAGGCGGCAGGCCAGCCCCACGATCGCGACGGCGCCTTCGCGGGCAACGTGCTCGGCTCGATCCACCGCGGCGCTCCCAGTGATCCGGTTCGGCGGGCCCGCCGGAGCCACCGCCGGGGTTCAGGTCGAAGGCGACTATGCCCGGGGCGGCCCCGGTTTTTCCCCAGAGATCGGGGCCACCGGGATGTCGCGAAGTCTGCGGTTTTCCGTGGTTGCGCGGCGGCATGCTCGTCGCGCCGGATGTCCCGAAGGAAGGCAGGCCATGGCAAGCATCGGACGGGCGTTGAGACGTCCCTGGATCGTCCCCTTCTACGTCGTGGTGTTCGGGTTCCTCCTGTCCCGGCTGCCCCTCTACGTGGGCTTCGACCCGGCCAAGTCGACCGCGCCCACCCGCCTCGACCTGCCGTTCTACTACCCGCTGCTGGTCGCGCACATCCTCTTCGGCTCGGTGGCGTTCGTGACGGCGTCGATCCAGGTCTGGCCGTGGCTGCGCAACCGCAACCCGAAGCTGCACCGCATCTCCGGCCGCGTCTACGTCCTGGGCGGCGCGCTGCCGGCCGGGCTCGCGATCCTTACGATCACGCCGTTCCTCACCCACGGCCCTGGCCAGAAGGCGGGCAACGCGCTGCTGGGGCTGCTGTGGCTGGGCACGACGATCGTCGGTTTCCGGCGGGCGAGGCAGGGGCGGATCGTCGAGCACCGGGAGTGGATGCTGCGCAGTTTCGCGCTGTGCTTCTCGATCCTGGCGTCGCGGTTCTGGCTGGGCCCGGCGATCCTGTGGCTGGAGCCCGAGGTGTTCACGATGGGCGTCGACGGGCCGCCCGCGGTGCAGGACCAGGTGTCGACGCTGACGTCGTGGGTGCCGTGGGTGGTCAACCTGCTGATCGCGGAGTGGTTCAACCACCGGGCGCGGTACAAGGCGCTGGGCCGCCAGGCGGCCAAGCGCGCGGCGGCTCAGACCGGTGTGGCGCAGGACGCGGTCCCGCCGGTGGCGTCCGGCAGCCCGGCGGTGCCCACCGGCGCCGCGGTGCTGGAGCGGCCGGCACCCGACCCGGTCCCGTGATGTCACGCTGAGCTTCGCCGACACGGCTCGGCGTCCGGGTTCCGGACGCCGCCCGCGGCCGCCTTCCCGCGGCGGATGACCCCGGCACGACCCCGTGTGCCGGGGTCTTTCCGTGTGCCGGGGATCTCCACGAGCCGGGTCCACCGGGTATCGGGCGCGGCCGCGTGCCGGGGGGCAATCCGCGCACGGCCGGTGGACCCAGGCCGCGGCTTCCCACCGGAGACAAGCAACACCGACGCCCCGCACGGGACCCGTGCGGGGCGTCGGTGTCGATCAAATCAGAGGATCTCCGGCAGCCACGCACGCACCGCGTCCACCGTTGTGCCGATGTGGCCCTCCATCATCGTGAAGTGGTTGCCCGGCACGTCCACCACCGAGGTCGCCGTATCCCAGGACGAGCGCCAGTTCGTGTCGAGCTGGGACTCCGCCAGGGGTTCCGTGGCGCGCAGCAGCAACGTCGGTACCGACAGGTCCGGGGGCTGCCAGCCGGCGATCAGGTCGATGCACCAGAACATCGCCGTCAGCCCCGCGCTGCTGACCTCCGTGTAGCGCTCGTTCCGCTCGTGCATGCCGATCATCAGGCCCGGGCCGGCGGTGGAGACGAACTCGCTGTCGACCATGTACGTGTCGAACAGCACCACGCCGGCCGGCGGGTGGCCGCGGTGCTCCAGCTCCGCCGCGACGGCGTGCGCGATCAGGCCGCCGGTCGAGGAGCCCAGCAGGACCAGTGGCCGGTCCGTGCGGTGCCGGGTGACCGCGTCGGCGACCGTCCGGACCAGGACCTGGATCGACGACGGCAGGTCCTCGCCGTCGCCGAAACCGGGGAGGGGGACCGCGGAGACCTGGAAGTCGCCGCGGCTGGTGGAGGCGAACAGGCTGTACTGCTGGACGCCCGCCGCCGCGACGAACGCCGGGATGCAGACCAGGTGGGGGCTGTCCTCGGCGCCGCCCCGGGACAGCCAGACCGGGCGGAGCGGCTTGGCCGGGGCCGCCGGGTCGTCGTAGGTCGGGCGGAGGCGGGCCACGGCGCGGAGCATCTCCACGCCGGCCTTCTGCTTGTCGTTCTTGACCGCGTGGTTGAACAGCCCCGACACGGTCTCGCGCACCGGCGACGCGACCCGCGCCGGTGCGGTGTCGTCGCCGGCTTCGCGCGGCTTCAGCTCGCCGGCGAGGAACGCGGCGAGTTCCACCGGGGTGCTGTAGTCGAACACGAGCGAGGTCGGCAGGATCAGCCCGGTCACGGCCTGCAGCCGGTTGCGCAGGTCCATCGCGGTCAGCGAGTCGAAGCCCATCTCGGGGAACCCGTGCTCCGGGTCGACCTCCGCCGGCCCGCCGTGGCCGAGCACGACCGCGGCCTGGGTGCGGACGAACTCGAGCAACGCGGCTTCGCGGGCGTCGTCGTCGAGCCCGGCGAGGTGGCGGACGAACTCCGCCGGCTCGCCCGCGGCCGAACGCCGTGACGGCGCCGGGAGCAGGCCGCGGTAGAGCGGCCCGGCGCT
>NZ_JAAGNB010001476.1:0-7297 GCF_010550475.1 Amycolatopsis sp. SID8362 | reverse complement strand
GACCCGGTGCGCCACGCCGTGGGTCAGCGGGTCCGGTCCGGCCATGACGTCCAGCAGGAGCGCGAGGTCGCGGGCGCTGCGGGCCATCGGGCCGACGACGGCGAGGTCGAGGTCGACCGGCAGCGCCGGCGTGGCCGGCGGGACCATGCCGCGGACGGCCGCCAGCCCGAGGGTCGGCTTGTGCGCGTACACACCGCAGAAGTGCGCCGGGGTGCGCAGCGAGCCGGCGATGTCGGAGCCGAGGGACAGCGCGCCGAAGCCGGCCGCCAGTGCCGCCGCCGAGCCGCCGGAGGAGCCGCCCGAGGTGCGTCCGGGGTCCCACGGGTTGGTGGTGGTGCCGTAGATGTCGTTGAAGCTCTGGATGTCCTGCAGCCCCAGCGGCACGTTGGTCTTGCCGAGCACCACCGCGCCCGCCGCCTTGACCCGCGAGACCTGCACCGCGTCCTCGGCCGGCACGAAGTCCCGGTGCGCCGGCATGCCCCAGGTGGTCGGCAGCCCGGCGACGTTGTACGACTCCTTGACCGTCACCGGGATACCCAGCAGCGGCCGGTCCTCCCCGCGTGCGCGGGCCTCGTCGGCACGCCGGGCGGCGGCCCGCGCCCGCTCGAAGTCCGGCACGCAGATCGCGTTGATCACCTCGTCGTCGCGCTCGATGCGGGCGATCGCCTCGTCGGTCAGCTCCGCCGACGTCACTTCACCGGCGCGCAACGCGGCAACGAGTTCTTCGGCCGTCTGAAAGCTCGATTCCATGGATCCGAAGCTAGCGAGGCGCTGGTGGGGGCACGAAATTTCTTTTCACACAACGCCGCGCACCGGGACGGATGTCTCAATTCCTGTCCACTGAGCGGCTATGTCCCCGTTGTACGTTGTGCCTTGTGCTGGAAGCGCTGGGCATGACTCCCGACGAAGAACGGGTCTACCGCGTGGTCGTCGGCGGCTACCGGAGCGGCCCGGGCGAGATCGCGGGCAAGGCGGGGGTGCACCGCCGCGAGGTCGACGCCATTCTGGCGGTCCTGCTGGCGAAGGGGCTCATCAGCAAGAGGGGCGAGCACTACGTGTCCGCGCCGCCGGACGTCTCGCTCGGCCCGCTGCTGGTGCACGGCCAGGAGCAGCTGGAGGCCGCCCGGGCCGCGGTGTCGCAGCTCGCCGAGGAGTACCGCGCCAGCGTGCGGCGGCGGGACTCCGCGCAGCTCGTCGAGGTCATCACCGGGGTGGACGCGATCCGGCGGCAGGCGCTCAGCATCCAGCGCGGTGCCCGCGAGGAGTCGCTGTGGTTCTGCCTGGAGGGCAACGTCGCGATGGCGGCGTCGGAGAACGTCGAGGAGGCGCTGGCGCAGGCTCGCGGCGTGCAGTACCGCGTGATCTACGAGACCGGCCTGCTCGAAGAACCCGGCCGGATCGCCAACGTCCTGGAGGGGATCGAAGGTGGCGAGATCGCCCGCTCGATCTCGAAGCTGCCGGTGCGCCTGGCCATCTCCGACCGCAAGGTGGCGCTGTGCCCGCTGGTGAGCCACGACAGCGCCGGGGAGCCGACCGCCGCGCTCGTGCGGGAAAGCAGCCTGCTGTCCGCGCTGGTCGCGTTGTTCGAGGTCTACTGGGAACGCGCGTCGCCGCTGCGGATCGGCGACACCGCGCCGTCGGGCCACCTCGACCCCGACGAGCGGCGGCTGCTGTCCCTGCTGATCAGCGGGGTCAGCGACAAGTCGATCGCGACGCAGCTCGACGTCAGCTACCGGACCGTCCAGCGGCGGCTGCAGGACCTGATGCGCCGGGTCGACGTCCGCACCCGGATGCAGCTGGCCTGGCAGGCCAGCAAGCTCGGCTGGCTGGACGAGCCGGGCCCCGGGCACCTCCTGCCGCGAACCGGCGGAAGGCACCCGGAGCCCGTGGGCGACGCTATTTCGAGCTGAGCCCGTACGCCCGGAGCACCGTCTGGTCGACGCTGTTCCCCGCGCTGTCGGTGGCCTGCACGCGCAGCGCGACGTAGGAGTTCGTGGCACCGAGCGGCGGGTGGTCGACGGTGGCCTCGTAGGACTTCCCGGTCCGCTTGACGTCGGCCACGCGCCAGGTCTTGCCGTCGTCGTAGGACACCCAGGCCTTCATCGACCGCACGTCCGGCGCGGCCATCCCGTCCTGGAACCGCGCGGTCAGGCCGATCCTGGCCTTCCGGCCGGCCGGAAGGCGGTTGCCGGAGTCGGCGTCGACCGCGTAGTCCAGCTGCAGCAGCGGAAGCAGCGCGGGCGAGGCCGACCGGGCCGAGCGGAACGTCCACGACGTCCGCGTGCTGGTGCCGAACAGCCATTCCGGCGAATCGCGCCGGACCGACAGGTCGAGCCGGTAGGTCGCCGGGTCCGCGCCGGCGGGGAAGGTGCCGAACGCGTAGGGCTGTTCCGACACGAGTTCGCCGTCGCGGAACAGCTTCGCCGACGTCACGGCCGGTCCGGCCTGGTCGTCACCCTCGTTGAACCCGTAGTGCCCGGCCTGGCTGTCGACGAACTCCGGGATCCGGATCCGGAGGTGGTCGCCCTCACGGGCCGAGTCCAGGCCCGGTACGCCGCGCGGGATGGCGGGCCGGACGACCGGCGCGAACCAGTCCTCGCTGAGCTTCTCTCCGTCCTGGTAGGTCCGCGGTGCCGTGGTCATGCCGCCCTGGAGCGGGGACATCTCGTCCCAGATCAGGCCGTGCTTGACCCGGTGCTGCCACAGGGTGTCCCCCGAGCTGACGTACTCCTCGCGGGTCGACGGCGTCGCCACGCGCCGCTGGTACTCGTTGACGGCGAAGTCCTGCCACGGCTTCCAGGCGAACCGCTGCTCCTTGGCCTCGCCGCCGCTGCCCGTTTGCCGGTAGTGGGTGGTGACGGTCGCGGTGTTCGCCGCGGTGACCCGGTGGACGATCCGCTCCGGGATCCGGTCGTGCTCGGTCTGGACCACGTCGTAGAGGTACGGGCTGACCGGGATCCCCCGCAGGCTCAGCAACGCCGGGAGCCACTTGAGGCGCGCGAGCAGGGCCACGCCCTCGTCCCGGTCGAGCTGGACGGTCGGGACCGGCAGGGACGGCGCCGCGCTGATCGACGGCACCGAGGCGCCGCTCCAGCCGTCCGGCACGACGATGAAGACCATCGCCGCGCCGGCGGCCGCGGCGGCACGGGAAACGTCGTCGCTGTTGTAGTCCGCCGGATCCGGGTCGACGACCGCGACCTTCCCGCGGACGTTCACCCGCTGGAAGTCCGCCGGCTTGCCCTGCCCCGCGGAGACGGCCGGCAGCAGCCGCCAGCCGTCCAGCTTGGGCGATCCGGCGAGGTAGCGGGTCGTGAGCGGGTCGCGGTCGCCCAGGACGGTCGCCGTCAACGGCGGCGCGATCCGCGACCAGCGGGAGCCGAATTCGAAGGCACCGGTGGTCACCTTCGGCGTCGGGGTGACCCACAGCTCGCGGGTGTAGTCGAACTGCATGGCGTAGTTCGCGATGCGGCGCGGGCCGAGTTCCCGGTAGGTGTAGTAGCTCCAGATCCCGGCCTGTTCCGACGGCTTGGGGGTCTCGACCTCCACCTTCACCGCCTTGCGCGCGTCCAGCACGAGGTTCGTGTCGCCGGTGACCCGGATCTCCGGCAGCACGACCTGGTGGACGGTGCGGCCGTCGCCACCGCCGTCGACCTCCGCGGTCAGGTAGTACACGCCCGCGCCGAGCTCCAGCGTCAGGCTGTCGCCGCCCAGCCAGGTGTTCACGTCGTAGCGGTAGTCCTCGCCGTACATCAGCAGCCACGGCGCGACGGCCGGCTTGCCCCGCAGGTCGAGCGCGGAGATGGTGACCTTGTGCTTCGGTGCGGTCTTGTCCGCGCCGACGGCGGTGTGCACGAGGACTCCGTCCGCGGTCGCGGTGAGCCGCCCGCTGTAGGTGCCCGCGGCCAGTTTCGCCGGGTCGCCGGTGAGCACGACCTTCGCGGTGCCGCCGGCCGGGACGTCCAAAGTGGACTTGTCGAGCCGGATCCCGTCGGCGGCCGGGACGCCGGCGAGGGACTTGGCGTCGAGCGCGAGCTTCAGCGAGACCGGCGTGGTGCCGGCGTTGGTGTAGGTGACCTCTTTGGACACCGCTGCCTTGCCGTCTTCGACCGCGCCGAGGTCGAGCGTGCCGGTGGCGAAGACCTGCTGCTTCACCGCGCGGGCCACGTCGACGCGGCCGCCGCCCTGCTCGAACACCGAGAGCCCGGCAGCGGTCAGTGACGTGCTGGCCAGCGCGTCCTTGAGCCGGCTGCCGGTCCAGTCGGGGTGCTGCTGGGCGAGGATCGCGGCCGCGCCGGCGACGTGCGGCGTGGCCATCGACGTGCCGGAGGCGGCGGTGTAGTGGTCGTCGACGACGTCGCCCATCGCGGTCCCCGCGGCGCGCGCGGCGACGATGCCGACGCCGGGCGCGGTGATGTCGGGCTTGACGGCGTTGTCACCCAGGCGCGGGCCGCGGCTGGAGAACGACGCCAGGCGTTCGTCGCGGCCGACGGCGCCGACGGTCAGCGCGGCGGCGGCGGTGCCCGGCGAGCCGATCGTGTAGGCGCCCTGGTCGCCGTCGTTGCCGGCGGCCACCACGAAGAGCGTGCCGGTCTGCGCGCTGAGCGCGTCGAGACCGAGGCTGAGCGCGTCGGTGCCGTCGGTCGCCCCGCCGCCGAGGCTCATGTTGACCGCCTTGGCGCCGGAGTGCGCCGCCCACTCCATCCCGGCGAGGACCCAGGACTCGTACCCGAAGCCGTCGTCGTCGAGGACCTTGCCGACGAGCAGTTCCGCGCCCGGCGCGGCGCCCTTGAGCTTGCCGCCCGACGCGGCGCCGGACCCCGCGATCGTCGAGGCGACGTGCGTGCCGTGGCCGAAGTGGTCGGTCGTGTCGGGGCTGGTCGTGAAGTTGACCGCCTCGCGCACGCGGCCGGCGAGGTCCGGGTGGGTGGGGTCGTAGCCGGTGTCGAGCACCGCGACCGTGGTGCCGGTGCCGTCGTAACCCGCGGCCCACGCCTCGGGCGCGCCGATCTGCGGGACGCTGCGGTCGAGCGACGCGCGGACCTTGCGGTCCAGGGAGATCCGCTCGACGTCTCCCGAGGAGGCCCAGAACGCGGCGGCGTTCGCCTTGCTGGCCCGCGCCGAGCGGCCGTTGACGCTGGTCAGCGTCACGCCCAGGTCGGCTTTCGCGGTGGTTTTCCGGAGGTCCGTGCCCTTGCGGTAGGTGAGGATCAGCGGCAGGGTCGCCGACTGCTCGTCGGCGTATCCCTCGGCGATCAGCTCGGTGACGTCGAAGAGGGTCCGGTCGACCTGCTTCGACCCCAGCCGCGGCGCGACGTCCTCGGGGAAGACGCTGAGGTGGCCGTCGACCTCCTGCTGGTGGAACCGGATCTTCTCCCGGCCCGGCGCGGGCTGGACGGTGGCGGCCTGCTTGCCGCCGGGCTGCCGCTCGACCTGGACGACGTCCCCGGTGAGCAGGGTGACCGAATGCCGTTCGACACCCGCGGGCGCGGGCGCCGCGGGCCGGCCGGGGGCCGCGTCCGCGGCTCCGGCGGTACCCGCGGCCAGCGCGCCGGCGCAGGCCAGGACCAGAACACGTGATCTCCAGTGCATCGCACCAGGCTCGCGCCGACGCCGTGATCCGTCACTAGGGCGGGCGCGTCCGAAACACGACACGTCGCATCTTCGTCAGCCGGCTGCGTCAGCTTTTCACGAGGCGAAATCCTCCCTAGCGTTCCCGGCATGACCCCACAGCACGCGCTCTGGCTCCCGCTCTTCGACGAGCTGGCCGACCCCGTCCTCGTCGCCGGTCTCGCCGCCGAGGCCGAAGAAGCCGGGTGGCACGGCTTCTTCGTCTGGGACCACCTCCGCTGGCGCGAACCGGTCATCGCCGTGGCGGATCCGTGGATCACGCTGGCCGCGATCGCCACTTCGACGTCGCGGCTGCGCTTCGGGCCGATGGTCAGCCCGCTCAGCCGGCGCCGTCCGGTCAAGCTCGCGCGGGAGACCGCCACCCTCGACCGGCTCGGCGGCGGCCGGCTCACGCTCGGCGTCGGCCTGGGCAGCGACCGGTTCGCCGGGGAGTTCTCCCGCACCGGCGAGGAGTGCGACGACCGGGTGCGCGCCCGCATGCTCGACGAGGCCCTCGCCGTCCTCGCCGCCGCGTGGTCCGGCGAGGAGGTGCACCACCACGGCGAGCACTACACCGTCGACGGCATCCGGTTCCGGCCCACCCCGGCGGGGCGGATCCCCGTCTGGGCGGCGGGTTTCCCCGGCAAGCTCCGGCCGATGCGCCGGGCCGCCCGGCTGGACGGCTACTTCCCCGTCAACCTGGACTCGGCCGACCACCTCGCCGAAGCCGTCGCCGGGGTCGAGGCCCTGCGCACCGGCGACGGGCCGTTCGACTACGTCGTCGAGATCGGGCCCGGCGAGGACGGCTCGCCCTACGCGCGGGCGGGCGCGACGTGGCTGCTCACCGGCTTCGAGCCCGAATCCCTTTCCCTGGACCACATCCGCGGCGTGCTGCGCGACGGGCCCCGCTGAATCACGAGCGGAGGACGAACGTCGCGACGTCCTGGCCGAGCCGCCGGCCCGCGTCGTGGTCGAGCCGGGTGTGGACGCCCGCCACGATCCGGCTCAAGCCCGCTTCGTCGGCCACGTCCTGGAAGCTCGTGAAGTGGCGGACCACGCCCGGCAGCGCCTCGGACGTCACCGCGAGCGGACGGCGGGGGCCGTACTCCTGGCGCAGCACCTGGGCGCCCGCCTGGGAAATCACGCTGTGCGCGCCCGGGTACGCCGGGTCGGGTGGCGTCGTCGCGAGGCTCGACCAGTCCGGGATGCCTTGCGTCGCCGGGTTTCCGTCGTCGGCGGCGAGGCGGACCGCGGTGACCGGGCGCCAGATCCGGTAGTGGTACTTGGCTTCGTAGAACGCGATCACCGCGTCGGCGAAGGCCAGGTTGAGGCGCGCGAACACCCGGGCCGCGACGACCAGGCCCGGGTGCGAGCCGCCGACCACGGACTGGGTGATCTCGTTCCAGTAGTTCCAGATCGGCGCCGCCCAGAAGCGCGCTTGCTGCGTCTCGTCGGCGGTGCGGGTGGTGCCGGTGTCGCGGCCGGCCGCGGCGACCTCCTGCACGGCTTTCGCATACGCCGCACCGGAAAGCGCGGGGTACGCGCCGGGGCGGAAGCGGCTCGCGCGGTCGAGGACGAACGGCGTCACCGCGGCCCAGTGGGTGAACGCGGCGGGCGCGAAGGCCGGGGGCGTCGGGCGGTACTCCCCCGGCGCGGTGCCCGGCGGCAGGAGCGGCGGGGTCGCGGCCGA
>NZ_JAAGNB010001430.1:0-3975 GCF_010550475.1 Amycolatopsis sp. SID8362 | reverse complement strand
GGTGACGGTCAGGACGGCACCCTTGCCGACCCGCAGCACGCTCAGCCCGGTGTCCCCGCCGGGGTAGCCGGGCGGCGTGGCGGCGGCCCCGCGGTCGGCGTCGAAGAGGGTCGGGCCGGCGGTGGGAAGCAGCGCCGTGACCCCGATCCCGCCGGTCGCGCGCACGCCGGTGAGGCCTTGCGGCAGCGGCGCGGCGGTCGTGGGCGGTGACGTCGTGGTCGACGGCGGCGGGGCGGTGTCTTCGCCGGTGCACCCGGACAACAGAACCAGCGCCGCACAGACGGCGGCACCGCGGAATACGGGTCCGTTCAGGGTTTTCCCCCGATCTGCGAGGTGGAATCCGGTTCTACCATCGTGACCATGGGCGAGGAAGAGAACGCGGCGGCCGAGCGGGCCACCGAAACCAAGCCGTTGAGCGAGCGCGATCTGCGGGTCTCCGACGACGAGCGCGAACACGTCGTCGGCGTGCTCCAGAAGGCGATCGGCCGCGGCATGATCGACCTCGACGAGTTCACCGAGCGGACCGACCGCGCGCTGGCGTCGAGGACGCGCGGCGAGCTGAACGCGGTGCTGGCCGACCTCGCCGGTCTGTACCACCCGAGCGCGGCCGTCGCCGCCGCTCCGGCGTACGCGCCGCCGCCGGTGGGGTACGCGCCGGGCCGCCGGTTCGAGCTCAACGCCAAGTACTCCTCGCTGCACCGCGGCGGCCCGTGGGTGGTGCCGTCCGAGCTGGTCGTCCGCAACAAGTACGGGTCGACGAAGCTGGACTTCACCGAGGCCCAGGTCCAGTCGCCGGTGGTGCACATCGAGCTGGACGCCAAGTGGGGTTCGGTCGAGATCATCATCCCCGAGCACGCGGCGGTGGACCTCAACGCGATCAGCGACGTCAAGTTCGGCGCGATGGAGGACAAGACGCGCAGCAACGGCCGCATGGGCAACCCGCGCTACGTGCTGAGCGGCCGCGTCCACGGCGGCTCGCTGGTCATCCGGCACCCGCGACGCGGGCTCTTCGGCTAGCCGGGGTCCCTCTGCCCCCGGCGTCAAGAAGGCCTCCCCGCCCAGGCATCGGGCGGGGAGGCCTTCGTTTTCAGGCGGTCCGCAGGTTCTTCGCGACGAACCCCACTAGCACGGCGAACGCGACGGCGGCGAGCCCGGCGACGACGTGCAGCCCGCTGGCGAACCCGTACGACCGCGCGACGGCGCTGCCCAGCGTCCCGACGGTCGCGAGGCCGAGCGAGTAGCCGAACTCGTTGACGGTCTGCGCCAGCGCGGAAGCGGCCCCGGCCTTGCGCACGGGAACCGAGCCGATGACGAGATCGGTCCCCAGCGCGACCATCGGCCCGACCCCGAGCGACGTCACGGCGAACCCGAGCGCGGGCCAGGCGGGCCCGCCAGCCGGCTCGACGAAGGCGAGGATCGCCATCCCGGCGGCGGCGAGCGCGACCCCACCGGCGATCAGCACCCGCTGCGACACGCGCCGGGCCAGCACGGGCGCGGCGAGGAAGCTGACGGTCGAGGCGGCCATCCCCGGCAGCAACCCGAGCGCGGCCCCGACCGGCGAGAGCTGCTGCGCGATCTGGAAGAACTGCGCGACGAACAGCATCGTGGTCCCGCCGAGCACGCTGAACAGCAGCATCCCGCCGAGCGTGGTCCGGAACGCCTTCGCGGCGAAGAGGCTGAAGTCGACCAGGGGCTCGTCGAGCGTCCGCTGCCGCTTGACGAAGACGTACCCGAAGATCCCGCCGATGACCAGGGCGACCACGGGCGTGAGGTGGACACCGTCGCGAGCGAGCTCCTTGACGCCGTAGACGGCGGGCAGGATGGCGGCGAGCGAGAGCCCGACACTCGGCAGATCGAGCCGCCCGGCGGTGTCGTCGCGGTACTCGGGCAGCAGCTTCGGGCCGATGACCAGCAGCAGGACCATGGCGGGCACGCCGAGCAGGAAGACCGAGCCCCACCAGAAGTGCTCGAGCATGAAACCCCCGACTACGGGACCGACGATCGCCCCGACGGTGAAGCACCCGGCCCAGATCCCGATCGCCTCGGCCCGCTGCCGCGGGTTCACGAACATGGCCCCGATCAGCGAGAGCGTGGACGGAGCGAGCGTCGCCCCGGCAACCCCGAGCACGGCCCGCGCGGCGATGAGCATCCCGGCACTGGCGGAGAAGGCGGCGACGACGGAGGCGACCCCGAAGGCGGCGGCCCCGATCAGCAGCAGCCTCCGCCGCCCGATCCGGTCCCCGAGCGTCCCCATGGTGACCATGAACCCGGCGACCATGAAGCCGTAGACGTCCATGATCCAGAGCTGTTCGGTCCCATCGGCGTGCAGGCTGCCGGCGAGCTTCGGCAGCGCGAGAACGAGAACGAAGACGTCGAGCGAGACGAGCAGAGCGGGCAAGGCCAGCACGGCCAGCCCCACCCACTCCCGACGCCCGGCCCTGGCTTCGGCAACCGGAGCGGAGATGGTGGCGGTCATGGGAGGTCCTCTCGGCTCGACTGGGGTTCTTCACCTGTTCGTCGAGCGGGAGAGGCTGGGATCGACAACCTCGGGAGTCTTGTTTTGAGTGAGGCCGGGGTTGTCCACACCCCTCGAACAATGTGGACAACCCCGTGGGTTCAGGCTCGCACAAACCGCCACGGTCGGTGATGACCGATAGACTGAAAGTGGGGGGCGCCCCTGCGGGTTGGGTCGGTTCGGCGTTGCCAAGCCGCCCACGGCTCGCCCACCAGGGGCGAGCCGTTGCCGAGCCGCCCCGCGACTCGCGCGCCGCTGCTGCGAGCTACCCGCCCGTCAGGGGCGAGCCGCCGCGCGGGCTGCTGCCGGGTCCGAAGTGGCCAGTGCCGCTCCGGCCAGCGCTTCGCACTCCGCGAACGTCGTCGCGGCCAAGCTGGCGCCGACCGTGCGGATCGCCGGGGCGTTCATCGACAGGCTCGTCAGGCCCAAGCCGGCCAGGACCAGGGCCAGGCGCGGATCCGCGGCCGCTTCGCCGCAGACGCCCGCCGGCTTGCCCGTGGCCTTGGCCGCGTCGCCGATCAGTTTCAGCAGGCGCAGCAGGCCCGGCTGCCAGGGGTCGTTGAGCTTGGCGACCGCGCCGAGCTGGCGGTCCGCCGCGAAGGTGTACTGGGCCAGGTCGTTCGTGCCGACCGAGACGAAGTCGACCGCCTCGAGGATCTCGCGGGCGCTCAGCGCCGCCGCCGGGATCTCGATCATCACGCCGGCTCGGGGGATGCCCGCCGCGCGGACGCGGTCGGCGAACCAGGCGGCTTCCTCGACCGTCGCGACCATCGGGGCCATCACCGAGACCTCGGCGCCCGAATCCTCGGCCGCGCCGGCGATCGCTTCGAGCTGGCGGTCGAGGACCTCGGGGCGGTCGAACGCCACGCGGAGCCCGCGGACGCCGAGCGCCGGGTTGGGTTCGGCTTCCGGGGAGAGGAAGGCCAGCGGCTTGTCGGCGCCCGCGTCCAGCGTGCGGACGATCACCGGCTTGCCGCGGAACGGGGCGAGCACCGCGGTGTACGCGGCGCGCTGGTCGGCGACCGACGGCTCGTCCGAGGCGTCCAGGTAGCAGAACTCGGTGCGGAACAGGCCGACGCCCTCGGCGCCCGCGTCCGCCGCGGCCTGGGCGTCGGCCGGGGAGCCGACGTTGCCGTAGACCTTCACGCGGTGGCCGTCGGCCGTCGCGCCCGTGCCGTTCCACTCGGCGAGCTGGGTGACCGTCGCGGTGACGACCGGTGCGGACGGGTCCGCGACCTCGACCACGCCCGTGTCGCCGTCGACCGCAAGCGCTTGCGCGTCCAGGGCGAGGAGCCCGCGCACCGCGACGACGGCCGGGATGCCGAGCGCGCGCGCCAGGATCGCGGTGTGGCTGGTCGGGCCACCTTCCTCGGTGACCAGGGCGAGGACCTGCGCCGGGTCGAGGCCCGCGGTGTCGGCCGGGGCGAGGTCGCGGGCGACCAGGACGGCCGGCGACGTCA
>NZ_JAAGNB010001378.1:0-3648 GCF_010550475.1 Amycolatopsis sp. SID8362 | reverse complement strand
AGCCGAAGCAGGCCGACGTCGCCTACGCCCTCGGCACGATCTTCGCCTTCAACATCGCCGCCGTCCTGCTGTTCCCGCCGCTCGGGCACCTGCTCGGCCTGAGCCCGCACGCCTTCGGCCTGTGGGCGGGCACCGCGATCAACGACACCTCCTCGGTGGTCGCCGCCTCCTTCGCCTACGGCGGCGACGCCGGGTCGTACGGCCTCGTCGTCAAGCTCACGCGGACGCTCACGCTGATCCCGATCATCATCGTGCTGGCCGTGCTCAAGGCCCGCCGCGAAGCCCGGCAGGCCGACCCCGGCGCCACGGTCGCCGCGATGCCGTGGCGCAAGATCGTGCCCCTGTTCCTGCTGGGCTTCGTCGCCGCGGCCGGACTGAACAGCCTCGGCGTCATCCCCGGGTCCTGGCACCCCGCCCTCACCGCGCTGGGCACGTTCCTGATCACGACGGCACTGGCCGGGATCGGGCTTTCCCTGCGCCTGGGCGACCTGCGCCGCGCGGGCGCCCGGCCGCTGCTGCTCGGCGGGCTGCTCTGGATCGCCGTCGCCGCGACGAGCCTCGGCCTGCAGTCGATCACCGGCACGCTCTGACCCGGCCGGTAGCATTCGGCCGGTGACCGACAGCCACGGCAACCGGCCGGACCTGCCCCGGAAGGTGTCCCGCTTCGTCGACCTGCTGCGGGCCGCGGACCAGCGCCCCGGCCTGGTCCGGTCGGCACGCGCCGTGCGCCGCCTGGTCCCCGGCGATCGCGACCTCGGTGACGCGCTGTCGACGGTGGCGGGCCACCCGTCGGACCGGGTCGCCCGTCTGCTCGCCGAAGCGAAGGCCGAGCAGCCGAGCGCGGTGCGGGAACTCGGGCTCGCGGCCGTCCAGGTCTGGCAGGCCGTCGCGCAGGGGCGGCACGGCGAAGCCGGCGAGGCGACGATCGTGTTCACCGACCTGGTCGGCTTCTCCAGCTGGGCCCTCGACGTCGGCGACGCGCGGGCGCTCGAGCTGCTGCGCGCGGTTTCGACCGCGAGCGAGGCGACGATCTCCCGCCACCGCGGCCGGGTCGTCAAGGGCCTCGGCGACGGCTTGATGGCCGTCTTCGCCGACCCGGCGGCCGCGGTCGAGGCGGCGTACGAGACGTGCGGCGCGGTCAGCGCCATCGACGTCGGCGGCTACCGCCCGCAGCTGCGGGCCGGCCTGCACACCGGACGTCCGCGCAAGGTCGGCCGCGACTACTTCGGCGTCGACGTCAACATCGCGGCCCGGATCGCCGACGCGGCCGCCGGCGGCGAGGTCCTCATCACCGGCGACGTCCTGGCGCACCTCGACGCCGAGCGGTTCACTCTCCGCCGCCGGCGCCGGTTCCGCGCGAAGGGCGCGCCCAGCGACCTCGAGGTGTTCGCCGTCGTCCCGCGGTACGACGAAAACTAGCGGGCCAGCCAGTAGACGACGCCGGGCACCACGACCAGCAGTGCCACCGCTAGCCAGTACGGGCCCGCTTTGAGCTGCGGCGCGCGGAAGGCGAACAAGGCGTTCAGGCCCGCCACGACGAGTCCGGCGAACACCACGGCGGCCAGGCCGAGCCCGATCGCGAAGCCCGCGCCGTCGTCGACCACGGTGGGGTCGGGCGTGCCCAGCCCGAGCTCCCACGCGAGGACCTGCGTCCCCAGCATCGCGAACAGGACCGGGTAGGCGCACGGGATGGCCAGCAGCAGGTTGAGCGGGACGCCGATCATCCAGACGTGCCGCGGGCGGAGCTGACGAGGGGCCATCCGCACATCATGCCGGGCTCAGGCCCTCGCCGAGCACCCGGTTCAGCTCGGGCAGCACGGTCGCCAGGTCCTTCGTCGTCCGGAAGACCACGATGGACGCTTCACCGTCGTCCTCGGGCCGGGTGAACAGGGCCACGGTCTCCGCCATCGCCGCGTCGAACTCCCGCTCCGGGTCGCTCGACCGGCCGCGCAGCCAGCGGCGCAGCACGTGGTTGTGCGCGGTCACGACCGCGCCGGCCATCAGTTCCGCCCGCAACGCCGTGTCCTCGCCGCCGCCCATCCAGCGGTGCAGGAAACCCCGGAACAGCCGCTGGTACTGCTGCAACCCCGAGATCTCGCGGTCGCGCAGCACGGGCACGCTGCGCGTCAGCTGGTACCGGGTCCGCGCCAGCTCGCCCTCGGCGAGGTAGTGCCGCAGGACCAGCCGGGTGCCTTCGGTGACCGCGAGCAGCGCGGTGCGCTCGGTCGAGCCGGCCAGGCGGGCCTCGATGGCCTGGAGCAGCACTTCGTGGTCGGGGAAGATCACGTCTTCCTTCGCCCGGAACGTCCGGAAGAAGGTCGTGCGGCCGACTCCGGCGCGCTCGGTGATGTCGTCGATCGTCGTCTGGTCGTAGCCGCGCTCGGCGAACAGCGCGAACGCCGCCTCGACCAGGCGTTCCTTGGCCGTCATCCGCTTCCTCCGCCCTGCCGTGGCCCAGCGTAGGGCGTGGCGGTCGTCATATCCGTGAACCACGCCTTCAGCTACCGGTCGGTACTGAGTACCGTCGAAAGGGTATCGAGTCCCAGAGAGGTGGCGGCGATGGAACGCGTGGGCGTGGTCGGGTGCGGGCAGATGGGGGCCGGGATCGCGGAGGTGTGCGCCCGGGCGGGCCTCGGCGTGGTGGTCGTCGAGTCGAGCCCGGAAGCCGTGGCGGCCGGACGGCGCCGGCTCGAAGCGTCGCTGACCCGCGCGGAGAAGAAGGGCAAGGTACCCAGTGCCGCCGCGATCCTCGACCGGATCCGGGTCACCGATTCCCTCGACGACCTCGCCGACCGCACCTTCGTCGTGGAAGCGATCGTCGAAGACGAAGCCGTCAAGACGGAGCTGTTCGGCCGGCTCGACAAGGTCGTGACCGCACCGGACGCGATTCTCGCGTCCAACACCTCGTCCATCCCCATCATGAAGCTGGGCACCGCCACCGAACGGCCCGCGCAGGTCGTCGGGGTGCACTTCTTCAACCCCGTGCCGGTGCTCCCGCTGGTCGAGCTGGTGCCCAGCCTGCTGACCACCGAAGCCACCGTCGACCGGGCCCGCGCGTTCGCCCAGGACGTGGTCGGCAAGCAGGCGATCCTCTGCCAGGACCGCGCCGGGTTCGTGGTCAACGCGCTGCTGATCCCGTTCATCCTCGCCGCGATCCGCATGTTCGAGTCCGGCTTCGCCAGCCGCGAAGCCATCGACGAAGGCCTCGTGCGCGGCGCCGCCCACCCGCAGGGACCGCTCGCCCTCGCCGACCTGATCGGCCTCGACACCACCAAGGCCGTCGCCGAATCGCTCTACGAAGAGTTCAAGGAACCGCTCTACGCGCCCCCGCCGCTGCTGGCCCGCATGGTCGACGCCGGGCTGCTCGGCCGCAAGACCGGCCGCGGCTTCTACACCTATGAGCGGCCATGACCGAGTGCCGCTGCTTGTGCGTCCCGGCCGGTCACGAGCACCACATCTGCACCGGCACCGCGGAACGCGGGAACTCGGTCCCGCTCCCCGGCAGCCCGACCGGGGCCTTCGTCCCGGCCTGCCCGCCGTGCCACCGCGCGACACTCCCCCACGGGCCTCGACGGCGGGTGGTCGAGCCGCCGCGGCGCCTCGACGCCCGTGACTGGGACGCCGCCGCGCTCGCCCGGCCCGGCCGGC
>NZ_JAAGNB010001332.1:0-5659 GCF_010550475.1 Amycolatopsis sp. SID8362 | reverse complement strand
GGCCGCGGTGGGGTTCCACCGGGTCAGCACGAGGTCGCGGTCGGCGGCGGTGGTCCACGGCAGCCGGGCGAGCGGGCGGTCCGGGGCCGCGGCGATGCCGTCGAGCAGGGTGCCCAGCCAGCCGGTCAGCCGCTCGATCGTGGCCGCGTCGAAGAGGTCGGTGTTGTAGTTGACGACGCCGTCGAGCCGCCCGGCCGTCTCCTGGAAGTGGACCATCAGGTCGAAGCCCGCGGTGACGACCGGCGGCGCCAGCTCCTCGACGTCCAGCCCGGGCATCGCGGGCCGCGTGTCCGGGGTGTTGTGCAGCACGACCATCGCCTGGCACAGCGGGGTCCGGCTGGTGTCGCGGTCGGGCTGCAGGTCGTCGACGACGCGGTCGAAGGGGACGTCCTGGTGGGCGAACGCGTCGAGCACGGTGTCGCGGACTTCGCCGAGGAACGCGCCGAAGTCCGCGCTCAGGTCCACCGTGGACCGCAGGACGAGGGTGTTGACGAAGAACCCGACCAGGCCCTCCAGCTCGGTGCGCTCGCGGCCGGAGACGACCGTCCCGACGGCGATGTCGCGCTGGCCGGACCAGCGGGCGAACAGCAGCTGGCAGGCGGCGAGCAGGGTCATGAAGAGGGTGCCGCCGTGCTGCCGGGACAGCTCCTGCAGCCGCGCGGTGGTCCCGGCGGGAATCCGGAACTCGTGCAGGGCGCCGTTCTTCGTGCGGACCGCCGGGCGCGGCCGGTCGGTGGGCAGGTCCAGCACCGGGACGCCGTCGAGGCGGTGCCGCCAGTAGCTGAGCTGCTCCCCGAGTCCTTCGATGCGGTCGCGCTGCCAGACCGCGTAGTCCGCGTACTGCACCGGCAACGGCGGCAGTTCCTCGTCGCGGTAGAGCGCGGCCAGCTCGCGCAGCAGCACGCCGGCCGACCAGCCGTCGGTGACGATGTGGTGCAGCACCAGGGTGAGCACGTGGTCGTCCGGGGCGAGCCGGGTCAGCGCGACCCGCAGCAGCGGCCCGGTGTGCAGGTCCACCGGGCCGGTCGCGCCGGCGAGCGCGGACTCCAGATCGCCGTCGGTGACGGGCACGCGGACGGCGTGCGGCGGGTGGACGACCTGGACGCCGTGGCCGTCGACCGTGGCGAACGTGGTGCGCAGGGATTCGTGCCGGGCGACCAGCGCGGTGCACGCGCGGTCGAGCGCGGCGGTGTCCAGCTCGCCGCGCAGGCGCAGGACGGTCGGCGAGACGTACTCGGTGCTGCCCGGTTCGAACTCGTCGAGGAACCAGAGCCGTTGCTGGGCGAAGGAAAGCGGCGCTTCGAGGCGGCCGCCGTTCCGCGGCAGGCGCGGGATCTTCTCCCCGACGGCACCCACGTCGGGCAGCTCGGCGGCCAGCCGGGCCGGGGTCGGGGCGGTGAAGACCAGCCGGGCCGGGACGTCGACGCCGAGCGCGTCCCGCAGCCGGGCGACCACGCGGATGCCACGCAGGGAGTCGCCGCCGAGGTCGAAGAAGTCGTCGTCGGCACCGACGCGGTCGACGCCGAGGACTTCCGCCCAGACGTCGGCCACGAGCCGTTCGCGGTCGTTCCGCGGGGCCACGTACTCGGTGGTGATCGTGAGTTCGGGGTCGGGCAGGGCGCGGCGATCCAGCTTGCCGTGCCGGGTCAGCGGGAGCCGGTCGAGCGCGACGAACGCGGACGGCACGAGGTGGGCGGGCAGCGTCCGGCTCAGCGCGGCACGCAGCCCGTCGGTGTCGCCGACGACGTAGGCCACGAGCCGCCCGCCGCGGGCGTCGACGGCGGCGTCGGATACTCCTGGTTGGGCGCGCAGGGCCGCTTCGACCTCGCTGGGTTCGATGCGGAAGCCGCGGACCTTGACCTGGTCGTCGAGGCGGCCGAGGTGCTCCAGCTGCCCGCCGTCGGTCCAGCGGGCACGGTCGCCAGTGCGGTAGAGCCTGGTGCCGGGCGGGCCGAACGGGTCGGCGGTGAACCGGTCCGCGGTCAGCCCCGGGCGCCCGAGGTAGCCGCGGGCGAGCTGGGCGCCGGCGAGGCAGAGTTCGCCCGGGACGCCGGGCGGGACGAGCCGGAGGCGGTCGTCGAGGACGTACGCGCGGACGTTCCCGAGCGGCCGCCCGATCACCGGCCGCCCGCCGGTCACCTCGGCGCGCGTGGCGTCCACAGTGGACTCCGTGGGGCCGTAGTAGTTGTGCGCCTTGGTGTCCGCGGCGGCGAGTTCGTGCCAGAGGTCGTCGGGCAGGGCTTCGCCGCCGACCATCAGGAACCGCGGCCGGTGCGCGCCGGTGAGCAGGCCGGCCGGGAGCAGCTGGCGCAGGTAGGAGGGGGTGACGTCGAGGAAGTCGACGCGTTCGTCGCGCACGTACCGCGTCAGCGCGGCCGGGTCGAGGCGGGTTTCGTCGTCGACGAGGTGCAGCTCGTGCCCGTCGGCGAGCAGGAGCGGGCCTTCCCAGGAGGTGTCGAAGGACAGCGTCGCGGTCAGGGCGACGCGCAGGGGTTCGCGGCCGAAGACGGTGCGGTGGTCGGCGAGGAGGTTCACGAGTGCCGCGTGCTCGACGACGACGCCCTTGGGGGTGCCGCTCGAGCCGGAGGTGTGGATGACGTAGGCGGCGTCGGAGGGCTGCGGTCCCTCCGGCCGTGTGCCGCCATCGGCCGCGGCGTCGTCCGCCACGACGACGACCGGGTCGGTGTCGGCGAGCAGCACCTGGATCCGCTCGGGTGGCAGGCCGGGGTCGATCGACTGGTGCACCGCACCGGCTTTGAGCACGGCGAACAACGCGATGATGGCGTCGGCGGAGCGCGGCAGCACGACGGCGACGACCCGGTCCGGCCCGGCGCCCCGGGCGGTGAGATCCGCGGCGAGAGCGTCCGTGCGGGCCGCGAGTTCGGCGAAGGTGAGGCGCGTGTCGCCGCAGACGAGCGCGGTCGCGCCGGGGCGGGTGCGGGCTTGGTGGTCGAGGAGGTCGACGATGGTGCCGCCGGGGACGTCACCGGCGGCGCTCCCCCACTCCAGCAGCCGCCGCTCCTCCGCGTCGGTGGTCAGCGGCAGATCCGCGATGGCCTGCGCCGGGTCCGCCGCGACCGCCGTCAGCAGCCGCACGAGGTGGGTGGTGAGCCGGTCGATCGTGGCGGCGTCGAACAGCTCGGTGCGGTACTCGACCAGCCCGGCCAGCTTGCCGCCGGACTCCTCGAACTCCACCGTGAGGTCGAAGTTCGCCGAGTCGCGCCCGACGCCCACCGCCTCCACGGCCAGTCCCGGCAGCGCCATCCCGTCGCCGGTGGCGGTGTGCAGCAGCACCATGACGTCGAACAGCGGGTTGCGGCCGGGATCGCGGCCGGCCTCGACCAGCTCGTCGAACGGCACGTCGTCGTGGGCGAACGCGTCGAGCACGGTCTGCCGCGCCACTGTCAGGTGCTCGGCGAACGGCAGTTCCGGGTCCACAGTGGACCGCAGCACGACGGTGTTGACGAAGAACCCGACGACCCGCTGCAGCTCCGGCCGGTCGCGGCCCTGCACGACCGTTCCCAGCGCGATGTCGTCCTGCCCCGAGTAGCGCGCGAACAGCGCCTGGCACGCGGCCAGCAGCACGGTGAACAGCGTGGTCTCCGATGCCCGCGCCAGCTCGGCGAGGCGCGCGGCAACGTCGTCCGGCACCGTGAACTCGATGACCGCGCCCGCGGTCCCCTTGGTCGGCGGCCGCGGGTGGTCGGTCGGCAGGTCCAGCGGGACGACGCCGTCGAGCTGCCGTTTCCAGTGTGCCAGCCCCGCGGGCCGGGTCGGGCGATCGTGCTGCCAGGCCGCGTAGTCCGCGTACTGCAGAGGTTGCGCGGGCAACTTACCGCCGCTGTAGAGCACGCCCAGGTCCGAGGTGAGCACGCCCATCGACGCGCCGTCGGTGGCGATGTGGTGGACGCTCACGAGCAGCACGTGCTCGGCGGGTCCGAGCCGGGCCAGCAGCGCGCGCAGCAGCGGTCCGCGTCCGAGGTCGAACGGCTTGGCGTACTCCGCGCGCAGCACGGCATCCAGGTCGTCGGCCCCGACGTCGACGACGGGCAGCGCGACCTCGTACGGCGGCTCGATGCGTTGCACGGGCTCGCCATCGGCTTCCGCGAACGTCGTGCGCAGCGGTTCGTGCCGGGCGACCAGCGCGGTGAGCGCGGCCGCGAGGGCGGCGACGTCCAGCTCCCCGGTCAGGCGCAGGGCGAAGGCACTGTTGTACTCGGGGTCATCCGGCCGCAACCGGCTGAGGAACCACAGCCGGCGCTGCGCGGACGACAACGGCAGCGGGCGGGAACGATCGGCGGCCGGGATCTCCGGACCCGCCCCGGCCGTTCCCGCCATCCGCGCGCGCAGCTTCTCCCGCAGGTGGGCGGGCAGTGCCGCGATGCGGTCCTGTCTGGACGAGGTCATGGGGACGTCCTCACGCTTCGTGGTCGGAGGCGAGGCTTTCCAGCTCGCCCAAGATGAGTTCCTCGACGGTCCCGGCGAGCCCCGTGATCGTCCGCGCGGTGAGCACGTCGGCCGGGGTCACGCGGACCGCGAACAGCGCGCTCGCCTTCGCCGCGATGTGCAGGCTCTTCAGCGAATCGCCGCCGAGGGCGAAGAAGCTGTCTTCGGCGCCCACCCGGTCCGTGCCGAGGACCTCGGCCCAGATCGCCGCCAGTGCCCGCTCGGTGTCGGTGGCCGGCTCGACGTGCTCGGCGACCCCGGCAGCGGGTGCGGGCAGGGCTCGCCGGTCGACCTTCCCATTGGCACTCACCGGGAACCGGTCCAGCGCGACGAACGCCGACGGCACCAGGTAGTCCGGCAGCACCCCGGCCAGGAACGCGCGCAACACCGAGGCGTCGGCCTCCGAGACCACGTACGCCACCAGCTGCTTCACCCCCGGCTGGTCCTCGCGGACGACGACCGCCGCCTGCGCCACCTCGGGGTGGCGGGCCAGCACGGCCTCGACCTCGCCGGGCTCGACGCGGAAGCCGCGCAGCTTGACCTGGTCGTCGGCGCGGCCGAGGAACTCCAGCGTCCCCTCCGCGGTCCACCGGACGACGTCGCCCGTGCGGTACATGCGTTCCCCGGGCGGGCCGGCCGGGTCGGCGACGAACCGGTCCGCGGTCAGGCCGGGCCTGCCCCGATAACCACGCGCCAGGCCCGCGCCCGCGAGGTACAGCTCCCCCGGCACGCCCGGCGGGACTGGACGCAGCGAGCGGTCCAGCACCCGGGCGCGCATCCCGGCCAGCGGACG
This sequence comes from Amycolatopsis sp. SID8362, assembly GCF_010550475.1. Classification (NCBI taxonomy): domain Bacteria; kingdom Bacillati; phylum Actinomycetota; class Actinomycetes; order Pseudonocardiales; family Pseudonocardiaceae; genus Amycolatopsis; species Amycolatopsis sp. SID8362. Next base: position 420 of record NZ_JAAGNB010001332.1, on the reverse strand, counting down.
GCCGATCGGGATCCGGTCCGGGACCACCTCGGCCATCGGGTGCGAAGTCGCGAACGTCGTCGTCTCGGTCGGGCCGTAGCCGTCGACGACCCGCAGGCCCGGGCACGCGGCCAGCACTCGCCGCACGGCCGCCGCGGGCACGACGTCGCCGCCCGTCCAGATCTCGCGCAGGCCCGCGAAGCAGTCCGGGGTTTCCTGTGCCAGCACGCGGAACAGGCCCGCGGTCAGCCACATCGCGGTCAGCCCGTGCTCGCGGACCAGCGCCCGCAACGTCACCTCGTCGACGCCGTCACCGGGCGCGGCGACGACCGTGCCGCCGCCCAGCAGCGGCACCCACAGCTCGTACGTCGTCGCGTCGAACGCCAGCGGCGAGTGCAGCAGGACCCGCTCGTGCGCGCCGCCGCGGAACCGCTCGTCCGC
>NZ_JAAGNB010001279.1:0-4914 GCF_010550475.1 Amycolatopsis sp. SID8362 | reverse complement strand
CCCGCCGCCGCGTCCGCGCCGCCCGCCCCGCCGCACCGGTGACCGGGCACGCGGACGTGATCCGCGACTTCAAGCAGGCGTGGGAAGCGGGCGACATCGGCGCCCTGGTCGGCCTCCTCGACCCCGCGGCAACCCTCACCGCCGACGGCGGCGGCGTGGTCCGCGCGGCATTGACCCCGGTCGAAGGCGGCGAGGAGGTCGCCCGCTACGTCGCGGCGCTGGCTTCCGGCGCCGGCGGGTCGCTCAAGCTGGTGGAGCGCACGGTCAACGGCCAGCCCGGCCTGCTGCTCGCGCGGGGCGACGAGCTTGTGGCGGTATACGCGTTCGACGTCGCGGACGGGCGGATCACCCGCATCTGGGCGATGCGGAACCCGGAGAAGCTCCGCCCCTGGCTCGGCTGAACCCGAGTAGACACCGTCTACACAAGTTTGATAGACAGTGTCTACAAGGTGAACCACGGGTTACGGAGATCGGGATGAGCTACCACCGTTTCGTCGTCCTCGGCGACAGCTGCGCCGAAGGTCTCGACGACCCGTACCCCGGCCAGGACCACTACCGCGGCTGGGCCGACTTCGTCGCCGCCGACCTCGCCGAGCGCGAACCGGGCTTCCGCTACGCCAACCTCGCCGTCCGCGGGCGGCGGCTGGACCAGATCGTCCCCGAACAGGTCCCGGCCGCGACCCGCCTCGAGCCGGACCTGATCGCGCTCTTCGGCGGCGGCAACGACGTGATGAGCCGGGGCTGGGACGCGCGGACCGTCGCCCGCCGCGTCGACGCGGCCATCCGCGCCTGCACCGAAATCTCGCCCACCGTCGTGACGTTCACCCTCAGCGACGTCTCGAGCCGGATGCCGCTCGGGCAGCGGATGCGGCCGCGGATCGTCGCGCTCAACGAAGCCATCCGCGAAGCCGCGGTCAGCTACGGGGCGCTGCTCATCGACCTGTGGCCCGACCAGGCCGTCACCGACTCCCGCTACTTCGGCGCCGACCGGCTCCACCTGTCCGAGCACGGGCACCGCAGGCTCGCCGCGTACGTCCTCGGGCGGCTCGGGCTCGAGCACGATCCCGGCTGGCTGGCGCCGCTGCCGGGCGCCGCGGCCGCGGGGAGCTGGCGCGCCGACCTGCACTGGCTGCTCCGCGAGGTGCTGCCGGTCGCCGTGACGCGCACGCGCAACCGGCTGATCGGCCGCCAGCCGGGCGACGGCTTCGGGCCGAAGCGCCCGGAACTGCTCCCCATGACGAGGGACGAAGCGTGGGCACGCGGCAACGCCTGATCGACACCGCGGCCGAGCTCCTGACCGGCGAAGGCGTCGAAGCCGTGACACTGCGCGGGATCGCGAAGGCGGCCGGCGTCTCGCACGGCGCGCCGCTGCGGCACTTCTCCGGCCGCGCCGAACTGCTGTCCGCCGTCGCGACCCGCGGGTACGCCGACCTGCTCGCCCGCCGGGAAACGCTGCCCGGGACCACGCCGCGAGAGCGGCTCACCGCCGCCTGCCACAGCTACCTCGACTTCGCGCTGGCCAACCCGGCGATGTTCGAGCTGATGTTCCGCCGCGACCTGATCGACGCGGACGACCCAGCCCTTTCGGCGGCGGCGAGCGCGGTGTTCGACACCTTCGCCGTGCTCGTCGCGGCGGTGCCGACCCCGGTCGCGCGCTCGGGCGCCGACCTGCGGCTGGTCGCGGCATCGCTGTGGGCCGCACTGCACGGCCTCGCCCAGCTGTGGCTGTGGGGCGGCCTGGCGGGCGCGAGCTTCGCACCGTCCCCGGAGGCGGCGCTGGCCGTCACGCTCGACGCCTACCTGGGCTGAGGCTCAAGCGCCCCAAGGTGGCCTTCGGTGCGTGAGACGCACCCAAGGGGCCCTTCGGTGCGCCTGACGCAACCAAGGCCACCTTGGGACGCTTTGCCGGATCGCGCGACACGCTGTGACCCGGTGCACGCGCCCGAACACCTGATCGAATACCCTGCCCCCATGACCGAGTCAGACCCGCAGCTCGAGCGCATCCGCAAGCTGCTGGCGAAGGCCGAGGACCCGGCGGTCACCGAGGCGGAAGCCGAGGCGTACAACCGGAAGGCCGCCGAGCTCGTCGCGCGGTACGGGATCGACCAGGCGATGCTCGCCGCGTCCGGCGCGACCGCCGACGAGATCGGCACGCTCAAGATCCCGATGAACGACCCGTACAGCCGCGACAAGGCGAGCCTGCTCACCTCGGTCGCGTACCCGCTGCGCTGCCGGACGCTGCTGCACCGCTACGGCCAGAAGGTCGACAGCGTCACGGTGTTCGGCTTCCACTCCGACCTCGGCCGGGTGGAACTGCTGTTCACCAGCCTGCTGCTGCAGGCGAGCACCCAGCTGACCCGCGTCCGGCCGGACGGCTTCTTCCCCGGCGAATCGCTGGCCGCGTACCGGCGCACGTGGCTGCACGGCTTCGCGCGCGCGGTGCACGAGCGGCTCACGCACGCCGAATCGGAAGCCGTCCGCACGGCGGCGCCCGGCGAGCGGTCGGCGGAGCTGGTCGTCCGCGACCGCGCACAGCTGGTGCAGCACGCCTTCGACTCGGAGTACGGCGACCTGCGCTCGGCCGCACCACGGCGGCTGTCGGGCAGCGGCTACCTCGACGGCCACGACGCCGGCACGAAGGCGAACCTCGACCCCTCGGCGCTGACCCGCCGCCAGAAGGCCTTGCGCTGAGTCGCCCGGTTGCCGCTATCGCCCGCGGTGATCTTTCCGTTTGACTGGGCGCATGCGCGTTGTCGATCTTGCCGAGCGCCCTGATCTCCTCGACGCCGCCCTGGCTCTCGGCGACGTCGGCGGCCAGTTCATCTACCAGGGCGCCAGCGGCCGGATGATCACCGGCGAACGGTTCCTGCGCCACTGGGCGCGGTACTTCCTGATCGCACTGGCCGACGACGGCACGCCGATCGCCCGCGCCCTGTCGGTCCCGCTCGCCTACCCGGCCCCCGACCGCACCGAGCTGCCCGACCACGGCTGGGACCAGGCCATCGAGTGGGCGGCGCAGGACGTGATGGACGGCCGTGAGCCGAACGCGTTGTGCGCGCTGGAAGTCGTGATCGCGCCGCACCTGCGCGGCACCGGCCTGTCGGCGCCGATGCTGAAGGCGCTCAAGGCCCGCGCGGCGGAAACGGGGCTGCGCAAGCTGATCGTGTCGGTGCGCCCGATCGGCAAGGAGGCCGAACCGGCGACCCCGATGCCGGAGTACGCGGCCCGCCGCCGCCCGGACGGCCTGCTCGCCGACCGCTGGCTGCGCACCCACGAACGCCTGGGCGCCCGCGTGGTGAAGGTCTGCCCGTTCGCTGTGACACTGGCCGGCTCGCTCGCCGACTGGCGCGAGTGGACGGGCGTGAAGCTCCAGGACGGCGAGAACTTCATCCCGGGCGGCATCGCCCCGGTGTTCGCCTCGACGGCCCACGACACGGCGACATACATCGAGCCGAACGTGTGGCTGGAGCACCCGATGTAGCAATGCTTAACGGTTCGTCCAGAAACGTTCGCTTGTTCTGATAGGACACGTTCGGCACCGTGGACCCCGTGACTGGTTGGGTGCGCATCGCGGTACTGGCCCTGCTGTGGGGCTCGGGGTTCCTGTGGATCAAGCTGGCTCTGACCGGCCTCAGCCCCGTCCACCTCACCCTGATCCGCTGCGCACTCGGCGCGTTGACACTCCTGGTGCTGGCTTTCGCCGCCCGCCAACGCCTTCCGCGCGACCGCCGGACCTGGGGACAGCTCATCGTCGCCGCGTTCTTCTGCAACGCGCTGCCGTTCGCGCTGTTCGGGATCGGCGAGCGCACGGTGGACTCCGGCGTCGCCGGGGTCATGAACGCCACGACCCCGTTGTGGTCGCTGCTGATCGGCGTCGCGCTCGGCACGGAACGCCGCCTCAACCCCGCGCGACTGCTCGGGCTGGCTCTCGGCTTCGCCGGCATCGTGGTGATCTTCGCGCCGTGGGAGCAGGCGGGCCTGCTGAGCACGGGCGCCCTCGCGCTGCTCGCGGCCGGCCTCAGCTACGCGATCGCGTTCGCTTACATGGCACGGAAACTGCCCCCTAACGGCGCCCCGCTCGCGCTGTCGGCGGCCCAGCTGACGACCGCCACCGCGTTGACGGCCCTCGCCCTGCCGGTGGCCGGGCACGCGCCGCACGTGAACCTGACGGCGCTCGTCGCGGTGACCGTCCTCGGCGTCTTCGGCACCGGGATCACGTTCTACCTCAACTACCGCGTGATCGCGGACGAAGGCCCGACCGCGGCCGCCACGGTCGGCTACCTCCTCCCGGTGGTGTCGGTCGCGCTCGGCACGCTCTTCCTCGGCGAACCGCTGACGCCCCGGGTGGTCGGCGGCATGGTGATCGTCCTCTTCGCCGTCGCCCTCACGCGGCTGCGGCCTCAGGCGCCGGCGAACTGCCCGGCGAACTCGGCGGCCGGCCCGGCGACGCCGAAGTAGTCGCCCGTGGCCAGCTCGGCGCCCGCCGTGCGCCACCAGCTCGCCTGGTCCTCGGTGTGGATGCCGTCGACGACGAGCGTCGCGCCGACCTGCCGGACCAGCGGCACCAGCGCGCCGAGGAACGTCGAGTCCGACCACGCCTGCCATTCGGCCAGGCGCCGGTCGACGCGCACGATGTCGACCGGCAGGTCCTGGACGGCCCGCAGGTCGTCCGGGCCCAGCCCGAAGTCGTCGAGCATCACGTGGACGCCGAGGTCGGCCAGCGCGGTGACGTTCTCGATCACCCCGGACACCGGCAGCGCGCCGACCGGCACGCCGAGCATCAGCTGCTCCGGCGGCAGGCCGGTGTCGGCCAGCAGCCGCGTCACGCGCGTGCCCAGCGCGTCGTCCGAAACCTGGTGCCCGGTCAGGCCGGCCACCACCGGGAGGCCGAACCCCGCGCGCTGGCGCCACCAC
>NZ_JAAGNB010001226.1:0-4720 GCF_010550475.1 Amycolatopsis sp. SID8362 | reverse complement strand
CCCCGCAGCCGCCGCCGTCGTCGGCCGGCCGCGCGACGCAGCGGGCGGAGCCGACCACCACCAGCGCCTCGACCGGACCCACGGAAAGCATCCCGTCACCCCCGGTGGCGAGCACCACCCGCTGACGTTTCCGCAGCTCAGGGCACGTGCCGCAGATCACCGTCCGCAGGTGGGTTCCTGACGAAATACGCGGCCCGGTCGTGGCGATATGCCCTGTGGTGTTCCGATCGGACACCGGACAACTGCTCAGCCGGACGCCTCGCGCCGGCCCGAGAAACCGAGGAGGAAGCACATGGTGTTCGCCGCACTCATCGTCGAAACCGGAATCGCTGTCGTTGTAGCGGGCGCGCTCGCCGCTTGGTCCCGCAAGCGCTTCACTCCTCGGAGCGACGCGAACTGACCTCAGCGCGCACGTGTGCCCCGCCCGGTGATCCGGACGGGGCACACGTCTATCGGGCGTCCGCTCAGCGCTGAGCGGACGCGGAAGCCAGCTTGCCGCCGCTGTCCTCGGTGTCGATCTGGTCCATCGGCACCTGCGACGTCTCCGGGATCTTGATGATCGGGATGATCGCGATCAGCGCCGCCGCCATCAGGTAGTACGCCGGCCAGTCCTCGTTGCCGGTGCTCTTGATCAGCGCGGTCACGACGACCCCGGCGGTGCCGCCGAACAGCGACGTCGAGATGTTGTAGCCGATCGCGAACGAGCCGTAGCGCACCCGCGTCGGGAACATCGCCGGGAACGTCGAGCCGATCACCGCGAGGATGAAGACGAGCAGGACCGCCACGATCAGGAACCCGACGAACAGCCACAGGATGCTGCCGGACTGCATCAGCTTCAGGCTGGGCCAGCTGAGCACCAGGAACCCGATGGCCGCGGTGAGCAGCAGCGGTTTTCGCCCGATCCGGTCGGACAGCGCGCCGAGCGGGATGATGATCGCCATCTGGATGACTTCGACGGCGATGATGATCAGTGTCGACGTGTTGTCGTTGATCTTCAGCGTGTCCGTGAAGTACGTCGGCATCGTCGTCAGCAGCAGGTAGTCCGCGACGTTCAGCAGCAGGACGATGCCGATCAGGTTGAGGATCATCCGCCAGTTGCGGGTCAGGATCTCCTTGAGCGGTGCCTTCTGCGGTTTGCCGCCCGCGGCCTCCATCCGGCGGAACTCGGGGGTGTCCTCGAGCTTGTTCCGCAGGTAGAGCCCGATCAGGCCGAGCGGCAGCGCGACGAAGAACGGGATCCGCCAGCCCCAGGCGTCGACCTGGTCGGCCGACATGGACAGCGTCACCGACAGCACCACGAGGTTGCCGAGGACGTAGCCGCCCAGCGTGCCGAGCTCGAGGAAGCTGCCGAAGAAGCCACGGCGCTTCGTCGGCGAGTACTCGGCGATGAACGTCGCCGCTCCGCCGTATTCACCACCGGTCGAGAAGCCCTGGATGATCCGGAGCAGCAGGATCGCGATCGGCGCCGCGATGCCCATGCTGTAGCCGCCGGCGTACGTCGGCAGGACGCCGACCAGGAACGTGCAGCCGGACATCAGCAGGATCGTGATGGCGAGGACCCGCTTGCGGCCGATCTTGTCGCCGAGCGGGCCGAAGAACGCCCCGCCGAACGGCCGGACGATGAACCCGACCGCGAGCAGCGCCAGCGACTTGAGGACCGCGTTGCCTTCCCCGGGGAAGAACAGCGTGCCGATGCTGGTGGCGATCGCGCCCGAGGTGAAGACGCCGTAGTCGTACCACTCGGTCGCGTTACCCATGGCCGACGCCCAGACGGCGCGTTTGACGGTTCTTTCGTCCACTGACGGTTTGCCCGTCGTTGCTGCTGGTTCGCTCATGCCGGCGACGACCTCCTCCGCGCAGTGCCCATTGGGCCGTTCGAGCTCATCAACCCAGTCTTGACCGGTCGTCGCAGGTCGGCAGTCTGAGCCGGGAAACTTCTACGGTGGGGAACTTTCCGGCTACTGAGAGATGTAGACCGCGCGTACCCGGCCCGGGCCGGACGCGGCCCCGGTTTACCCGCCGGTTAACGTCAGCGCATGAGTCGTGTTTCTCAACCGTGGCCGCCGGTGGCGGTGGAGCCCGCGGTCCCGCACCCGAAGGCGCCGGCGCCGGGCACCGAGCTCGGCGTGCACTTCTCGGAGTGCTTCGGGTGCGGTGACGAGGCCGACGCCGGGCTGCACCTGCGCTCGACCGTCGGCGAGGGCCAGGTCGTGCGCTCGCGGTTCACCGTCACCGCGGCCCACCAGGGCGCCCCCGGCCTCGCCCACGGCGGCCTGCTGGCCTGCGCGTTCGACGAGGCGCTCGGCTCGGCGGTCGGCAACCTGATGCGCCGCCCGGCGGTGACCGGCAAGCTCGAAACGGACTTCCGCCGTCCGGTGCCGGTCGGGACGACGCTGTTCATCGAGACCCGGCTGGACGGCGTCGCCGGCCGCAAGATCTACGTCAGCGCGGACGGCCGCCTCGACGCCGAAGACGGCCAGATCGCGGTCAGCGCCCGCGCGCTGTTCGTCGTCGTCGGCTTCGAGCACTTCAGCACACACGGCGACCCGCAGGCGCTGGAGAAGCTGGCCGAGCAGCACGCGAAGAACCAGCGTGAACGCGCGGAACGCGACTGGGAGATCAACCCCTGATCAGGTGAGGGTCCGGGGCCGGATGGCGTTGGCCCGGTCGACCAGCTCGACGCGCTGTTCGACCGTGCCGGCCAGCCGTGCCAGCGCCCGGTAGCACCGTTCGAGGCCGAACCGCAGCTCACGCTCCTCGAACGCGCACCCGAGCACCCGCGCGCCCGGCGTCGGCCGTCCCTGCTTCAGCCATTCGTGTGCGGCTTCGAGCACGTTCGCGGTGAGCCGGGTGCGGCGCTCGACGTCCAGCCGGAGCCGTTCGAGCCGGGCCGACGCGTCGAGCAGGTCGTGCTCGGTGACCGGCGTCTCGCGGCCCTTGGCCTTGGTCACCGTCGTCTTGATCTTGATGGCCGCGACCTGCGCGTCGACGTAGTGGGTGGACGACGCCGGCACGGTCTCGAGCACCTCGACCGCGCTGGACCGCGCCCCCTGCGCCAGGTACACGCGGGCGAGGCCGAAGGCGGCGCTGACGTAGGTGCGGTCGGTCCGCCAGACCAGCTCGTAGAAGCGCGCGGCGGCGAAGTAGTCCCCGACGCCTTCGGCGCTGACACCGAGCGCGAGCTTCGGGGCGATCTCGCCGGGCAGGTCGTCGTACACCGCTTCGAACGCGACGTGCGCGACCCGCGACCGGCCACCCGCCAGCTCGATCAGGCCGCGGTACCAGTCGATGCGCCAGTCGTGCGGGAAGCCGTTCTTGATCGCCAGGTACTGCGCGGCCTGCAGCTGCCGCTGCGCCTCCGCCAGCTCGCCCAGCTCGATCCGGGCCCGCACGATCCGCAGCCGGACCTCGATCGACTCCCGCGGCGCGCCGGAGAGGGCTTCGATGGCGCCGCGCGGTTCGAGCGTGGTCGTCGTGGCGAGCACGCCCGCGGCCGGGTCGTCCGTGTCGACCTGCGGGATCGGCAGGCCGGCGACGACCTCGTCGGCCCCGGGCAACGGCACGCTGGCGCCGGCCTCCGGCACCACCAGCTGGACGCCGAACGTGCGGATCTCCGGGCCGAACACGGTGGACGCGCCGGGCCGCGGCTTGCCGGTGCCGAGCGCCATGATCTCGCGCAGCACGCCGGTGAGCTGGTCGGCCATCTCCTCGGCGGAGAGGAACCGGCGGTCCGGGTCGGCATGCGTCGCGCGCCGCAGGAACCGGTGGTAGGAGCCGAAGAGTGCGAACAGCGGGACCGCGTCCGGGCCGGGCAGCGTGGTCTTGAACTTGGTGGTGTAGCCGGTGAACTCGAAGCTCAGCACGGCGAGCGTGCGCCCGACGGTGAACAGGTCCGACGCGATCGACGCGCCCTGCGTCGGCAGTTCCGGTGCGCTGTAGCCGGTGGTGAAGAACAGCGGGCTCTCGTAGTCGTCGGTGCGGCGGACCGCGCCGAGGTCGATCAGCTTGAGCTGTTCGTTGGTCTGGATGACGTTGTCCGGCTTGAGGTCGCAGTAGAGCAGGCCCTGGCTGTGCAGGTACCCCATCGCGGGCAGGATCTCCAGCCCGTACGCGATGACCTGGCCGATCGGCAACGGCTCCGGGCGGCGGCTTTCCCGGTGGTGCGCCAGCGCGAGCTGCCGCAGCGACTGGCCGCCGACGTACTCCATGACGATGTAGCCGACGGTCGTGCCACTGTGCGCGTCCGGGTGCTGCACGAAGTTGTGGATCTTGACGATGTTCGGGTGCTCGACCTCGGCGAGGAACCGCTGCTCGTTGGCCGCGGCCGCCATCGCCGTCGCGTCGCCGGTGTCGATCAGTCCTTTGAGGACGACCCAGCGGTCGCTGACGTTGTGGTCCTGCGCCAGGTAGATCCAGCCGAGCCCGCCGTAGGCGATCGCGCCGAGCACTTCGTACTGGCCGCCGACGAGTTCGTGCGGCTGCAGCTTCGGCAGGAAGGAGAACGGCGTGGCGCAGTTCTCGCACTTCCCTTCCGGCGAACCGGGTTTGCCGTCCTTGCCGCGGCCGACCTTCGCGCCGCAGTTGCCGCAGAAGCGCTTTTCCTCCGACACCACGGGGTTCGTCAGCACCGCCGACGCGGGGTCGCGCGCGGGCACCGGCGGGACTTCGACCAGCCCGGCGCCGAGCCGGCCGCGGCGCGAGCGCGACGTCCGCGACGACG
>NZ_JAAGNB010001171.1:0-4194 GCF_010550475.1 Amycolatopsis sp. SID8362 | reverse complement strand
GTCCTGGCCGCGCTGGCGGTGGTGCTCGCCGGCGGCCGGGTCGGCGGGCGACGGGCGTGGGGCGCGTGGGGACTGCTCGCGGCCGTGTTCGCCGTCGACGTCGCCCTGCTCGCGCTGACCCGGCTGCGGGAAGTCGGCCCGTCGGCAGGCGACGATCCGCGGTACGTCGCGGATCTGGCGCTCGTGGCCGCCCTTTGTGGAGCGTTCGCTTTCCTGCCACCGGGAGAAGTTACGCCGTCCGGCGGAAAGCGTGAACGGCCGATCGCGCTAGCGCTGTGCGTGCTTTTGCTCGCCAGTTCGGCTTTCGGGTTCTCGCGGCTGGCCCCGGCGTTGCGGTTCGAGCACTCGGGGCAGTACGTCGGGAACGTGCGCGCCGCCGTCGGCGAGGACCCGGACCTGGTCTTCTACGACACCTTCGTGCCGTCGGACGTGGTGCACGAATGGTTCGGCGCGGACTCCCGCGCGTCGCGGGTGGTCGGCCTGCTGCCCGGGACGCGCTTCGACCAGCCCACGAGCCGGATGCACCTGCTCGACGCCACCGGAACGCCGCACCGGATCACCGGCGTGGACCCGGTTTCCCGCGGCGTCCCCGGCCCGGTGCCGAACTGCGGCTACGCGATCGGCGAAACCCCGGTGCGCGTCAGCCTCGACAAACCGGTGCTGGGCAGGCACTTGCTCAAGCTCGACTACTACACATCGGACGGTGGTGAGGGCCTGGTGGACCGCACGCCGGTCTGGTTCCAGGCCGGGCTGCACTCGCTGTACCTGCCGGTGGACGGCCTCTTCGACAGCGTCGCCGTGCGCCTGTCCAGCCCGGGCGCGCCGGTCTGCGTCGCCAAGGCCGAGGTGGGGAAACCGATTGCTCAGTAGGGGTCGTACGGGCTGTCGTGGCCGAGCAGGCGCGCGACCGGCCGCAACCGCAGGCGCAGCAGCACCTTCAGCACGACGTTGCGCAGGAACCACGGCAGCTGTGCGGCCACCCGCAGCCGATCGCGAGCGGACGGTGGCGACAGCCGGAACCGCGCCAGCGACGTCGCCCGGTCCAGGTAGGTGTACCGGCGTCCGAAGAGGACCTTCGCGATCGTGCCGAGCGTGACGCCGATCGAGGAAAAGCAGTCGTGGACCAGGATCTCCGCACCCGGCGGCAGGTGCGCCGACCAGCGCAGGTCGTCGGTGTAGGTCCAGTAGTCGTGCTTGCCGTCGATGTAGAGCAGCTGGATGGGGCGGTCCCAGTGCGGGCGCAGTGCCGTGCTGTACCCGGCGACCAGTTCGACGACGTCGTCGAGGCCGGCCCGGCGGATGTTGCGCTCGAACAGCTGGCGTGTCGGGGATCCGCCGAAGAGGCGGCCGTCCACGAAGGGGTCGACCGCGATCACAGTGGCGCCGACGGTGCGGGCCGCCGCGCCGAGGACGATCGTCGACCGGCCCTGGTGGCTGCCGATTTCCAGGACGACGTCGCCCTTTTCCAGCCGGCACGCGGCGTCCCACAGCGCTTCGCCCTGCGCGCGTGTCATCCAGCCCTTGACCGGCTCGGCCAAGGCCCAGGCATCTTCGAACGAGATGGCGCACCTGCCTGAATTCGGGAGGATCGTCGGCACATGGTAGCCAGGTTTCCGCCTAGTATCTACCGGATGGTAACCGGCACCCGCGAACGAACCCGGGACGACGCCCCACCTTCCGGGCGCGTCCGGAAGGGCGCGTTCTTCCGGCGGCCGAGCACCTGGATCGTGCTGGCGCTGACCACGTTGTCGTTCCTGCAGATGCCGGGGAAGACGACGTTCGACACCAAGCTCGACCTCGCCGTCGACCCGCTCGCGTTCCTCGGCCGCGCGCTGCACCTGTGGAACCCCCAGGCCACGGCGGGGGAGCTGCAGAACCAGGCGTACGGCTACCTCTTCCCGATGGGCCCGTTCTTCGCGCTGTGCCAGGCCGTCGGCGTGCCCGCGTGGATCGCGCAACGGCTGTGGGGCGCGCTCCTGCTGTCGGCCGCGTTCGGCGGCGCGCTGCTGCTGGCGCGCGCGATGAAGATCGGCTCCGAGCGCACTCGGCTGATCGGCGCGCTCGGCTACGCGCTCGCCCCGCGCATGCTGACCGAAATCGGCGGTCTGTCCGCGGAAATGCTGCCCGCCGTGCTGCTGCCGTGGGTGCTGGTGCCGCTGGTGCGGGCCGGGACGATCGGGTCGCCGCGGCGCGCGGCCGGGCTGTCCGCGCTGGCCGTGCTGTGCATGGGCGGCGTCAACGGCGCGATGGTCGTGATGGCGCTCGTCCTGCCCGGGCTGTGGCTGCTCACGCGCAAGTGGACGCGCACGCACGTCGAGCTCGTCCTGTGGTGGTTCGTCTTCGTCGTCGGCGTGACGCTGTGGTGGATCCTGCCGCTGCTGCTGCTCGGCGAATACAGCCTGCCGTTCCTCGACTACATCGAGTCCGCGACGAACACCACCGCGCCGATGTCGCTGTTCGAAGTGCTGCGCGGGACCAACCAGTGGGTCGCCTACGTCGTGCAGGGCACGCCGTGGTGGCCCGGCGGCTGGTCGCTGATCGACAACCCGGTGCTGATGCTCGCCACCGGGCTCGTCGCCGGCGTCGGCCTGTTCGGGCTGACCCGGCGCGGCCTGCCGGAGCGGCGGTTCCTCGTGCTCGGCGTGGTCACCGGCCTGACGCTGCTGACCATCGGCTACGTCGGCACGCTCGACAGCCCGGTCGCCGAGCAGGTCCGGCACCTGCTCGACGGGCCACTCGCGCCGCTGCGCAACGTCCACAAGTTCGAGCCGGTGCTGCGGCTGCCGCTGATGCTCGCGTTCGCGCACGGCATCTCGAGCCCGGTGAAGTCGGCGCGCCGGTTCGTGCGGCCCGCGCTGGGCCTGCTGCTGGTGCTGGTGATGGCCGCGCCGGCGTGGCTGCTGAACCTGCGGTCCGGGCCGGGCTGGGACGAGGTTCCCGGCTACTGGTACGACGCCATGGGCTACGTCGCGAAGGCCGACCCGAACGCGCGCACGCTGCTGCTGCCGGCCACCGGGTTCGGCGAGTACGACTGGGGCCGCACGGTCGACGAGCCCGCGCAGGCGATCGCGAAGAGCCCGTGGGCGGTGCGCAACCAGGTCCCGCTCGGGTCCGAAGGCAACACGCGGCTGATGGACTCCGTGGACGCGGCGCTCGCCGACGGCCGCGGCGATCCCGGGCTCGCCGCGCTGCTCGCGCGGTCGGGGTACCGGTTCCTGTTGTTGCGCAACGACATCGAGCGCGAGCGGACGAACGCCCCGCCGATCGCGACCCTGCGCGCCGGGCTGGCCGGCTCGCCGGGCATCGCCAAGGCGGCCGAGTTCGGCCCGCTCGAGGTCTACCAGGTGCAGCGGCCGGTTCCGCTCGCCACCGCGACGTCCACAAAGGACGTGCCCACGGTGAGCGGCGGCCCGGAGAACCTGCTGCCGCTGATCGACTCCGGGCAGCTCGACCCCTCGACGCCGGCCGTGCTCACCGGCGACGGCGGTTCGGCCGGCGGTCCGCGCCTGGTGACCGACGGCCTGCGCCGCGCCGAGCGGAACGTCGGCGGCGTCCGGGACAACCTCAGCCAGACGCTGACCGCGGGCGAGGCCTACCGCCAGCAGCGCGCGGCGGGCGACGTGCTGCCGTTCCCGGGGCAGGAGCACCAGACCGTGGCCGCCTACCGGGGGATTCGCGCGGTGACGGCGTCCACGGCGGCGTCCTTCGCGGACGCGTTCGGCGGCTCCGACCCGGGCCACCAGCCGTTCGCCGCGATCGACGGCGACCCGCGCACGGCGTGGCACTCGTCGTCGTTCACCGGGCCGATCGGCCAGTGGCTCGAGGTCGAGCTGGACACCCCGCGGCTGGTCAACTCGGTCGACCTGCAGATGGTGGACGACATCCGCGTCGGCTGGCCGCCGACCCGGATCCGGATCACGACCGACAACGGCTCGGTCGACCAGCAGGTGATCCGCGGCGCGGGCACGCACAACTACAGCGTCGCGGGCGGGGTCACCCGCAAGGTGCGGGTCACGCTGCTGTCGCTGGTGGTCGGGCGCCAGGACGGCAACGTCGGGATCGCGGAGCTGAAGATCCCCGGTACCGAGCCGCAGCGCGCCCTGGAGGTGCCCGCGGACCTGCCGGCCGGCCCGGCGCCCGGCTTCGCGTTCACGCGCGGCGCGTCACCGCGGTACGCGTGCCTGCCGGTGCGCG
>NZ_JAAGNB010001122.1:0-2714 GCF_010550475.1 Amycolatopsis sp. SID8362 | reverse complement strand
GCCGAAGGTGCGCCTCGCCGAGCGGTTCGCCGCGGGCCGCGACCCGCGCGTGCTCGTCATGCTGGCCGTGACGGTCCTCGGCTGCCTCGCCGCGTTCATGGTCTACACGTTCGTGTCGCCGCTGCTGGCCGCGACCGCGGGCGTCCACGGCACGACCGTCACGGTGCTGCTCTTCTGCTACGGCGTCGGCGGCGCGGTCGGCAACTTCGCCGCCGGCCGCGCGACCGACCGCTGGGGTTCGCGCACGCCGCTGCTGGTCGTGACGGCCGTGCTCACCGTCGTGCTGGCGCTGCTGCCGGTCGCGACCACGACGCCGATCGCGGCGGGCGCCGCGCTGTTCGTGTGGGGCGTGGCGACGTGGTCGTTCAGCCCGCCGGTGCAGCACCGCCTGATCGAGCTGTCCCCGGGCCACGCCGGCCTGGTGCTCTCGCTCAACGCGTCCGCGATCTACCTCGGCGTCGGCCTGTCCGGCATCGCCGGCGGCGCGGTCCTGACCTCGGGCGGCCCGCTGCTGCTGCCCGAGGTCGCGGCCGCGCTCACCCTCGTCGCCCTGCTGCTCGTGGGCATGGCGTGGGGGCGCGTCCGCGAACCGGTCCCCGCTTAGTCGGCGTGGGCCTGGACTTCGCAGTCCGGCCCGGGGTAGACGAGCGCCTCGTGCCCGTCGGCGAACCGGACCAGGTAGGGCGGCGCGCCGTCGGGCCCGCGGACTTCGAGGATCTCGCCGTGCTGCTCGGCCGACCCCACCGTCCGGCCGTGCACCTGGATTTCGTCTCCCACTCCTGCGTGCATGGGCTTCACCTCCGCATCCAGGGTAGGAGCGAAATCCGGTGCCCGGTCCCGGCGAACGGGTTAGGCTCGGCGGTGTGATCAGCGAATTCGGAGGCGCCGCGCCTCGGCGCCGGTGAGCCCCTCGGTCCGGGTCCGCACGCCGGGCGAGCTGCGGAAGACCCGGCGGCGCAAAGCCCATCCCTGCTGGGGCCACCTGGTGGCCGCCCCGCTCTGGCCGATGCACGGCGCGAACCTCGGCACGCTGCTGCGCACGTGCGACGCGGTCGGCGCGTGCCTGGCCGTCCCGCGCTTCCCGTGGGTGCCGGAGGCCTTGCGCCGCGGCAACACGTTGCGGCGCCCGGCCTGCGTGCACTGGGTGCACGACCCACCGGGCTGGCTCGATCGCGAACGGGCGGCCGGCACGCGGGTGGTCGGTGTCGAGCTGGCCGAGGAAGCGGTGCGGCTGGCCGACCTGCCGGTGGCCCGCGGCCGCACGATCGCCGTGCTGGGCCACGAGGGAACCGGGATCCCGCCGGAGGTCCTCGACCTGCTCGACACCGTGGTCGAGATCCCGATGGTCGGCACCGGCGCGAGCCTCAACGTCGCCGTGGCGGGCAGCCTGGTTCTCTACAAACTTGCGGGACTGGTGTGAGATGAGTCTGAAGTGGACAGTCGCGGAAAACGCGTCGTGGTGCGACCTGGTCTGGCCGGGCCGGTTCCGCCCGCGCGCGTGGACCAGCGCCACCCGCACCCCGGAGTACTACCCGGACGCGGTGACCCTGACCCCCGACGCCACGGCCGCCGACGTCCTCCCGTTCATCGACGGCTCCGCGGGCTGCTCGGTGAAGGACAGCTTCGCGACCCTGGACCTGCCGGGCTTCTCGGTGCTGTTCGAAGCGACGTGGCTGGCGTGCGGCCCGGGCGTTCCCGAGCCGGGCTGGCAGCGGACCGCGTCACCGCTGGGCCCGACCGTGGCGGTGCTGACCCACGGCGAGAACGAGGTGATCGCCCACCGCGGCGAGGGCGTCGTGGGGCTGTCCAACTTCTCGGGCACAGCGGCGGCTTGGCCGGGCGCGGTAGCGGCGGTGGCGTCGGCGTTCCCGGGCGTCCCGGTGGTCGGCTACGAACACGGCGACGCCCTGCGGGTCGCCCTTGATCACGGCGCGAAGCCGCTGGGCCCGCTGCGGATCCTCGTCCGTTAGCCGGTCTTGGCCGCGGCCTTGGCGGCCTTCTTGAACGCCCGCACCTCGGCGAGCGTCTCGGCGCTCGTGACGTCGGCGATCGACCGGCGCGAGCCGCGGTCGCCGTACGCGCCGGCCGCTTCGCGCCAGCCCTTCGGGGTGACGCCGCGCTGCTTGCCCAGCAGGGCCAGGAAGATCTTGGCCTTCTGCTCCCCGAACCCGGGCAGCGCCCGCAGGCGCTTGAGCACCTCGGGCCCGTCGGGCTTCGGCCGCCCGTCGAGCCAGATGCCCTCGGTGCGGCCGTCGTAGTGCTCGATGATGTGCTCCGCGAGCGCGTGCACGCGGCGGGCCATCGAACCGCCGTAACGGTGGATGGCCGGCGGCACGACGCACATCTCGACGAACGTCTCGACGTCGGTCGCGGCGATCTTCGCCAGCGAGAACCCGTCCATCCGGTCGGCGATCTTGCGCGGGCCGGCGAACGCGTGCTCCATCGGGTACTGCTGGTCGAGGAGCATCCCGACGAGCAGGGCGAACGGGTCTTCGTTGAGCAGCTTGTCGCCCGCCGGGTCGCCGGTGAGGTGCAGTTCGCGCAGCATGCCCGTCATCTTGACACAGCGGGCGGGCAGGTCAACGAGCCTTGGCGTACCGCGACGGCGTCGTCCCCAGGTACCGCTTGAAGTGCCGCGTCAAGTGCGCCTGGTCGGCGAACCCCGCCGCGGCGGCGACCTCCGCGGCCGGAGCGCCGTCGAGCAGCAGCCGCCG
>NZ_JAAGNB010001070.1:0-3964 GCF_010550475.1 Amycolatopsis sp. SID8362 | reverse complement strand
GAGGTTGGTGTGCACGACGACGCCGGTCGCGTTGAGCACCGGCCGCAGCGAAGACGCGCTCCCGGGCAGCCGCGCGAGCACGGTGGCGGCGACGTCGGCCGGGGCCAGTTCCCCGGCGCGCGCGGCCCGCTGGACGTCCTGGATGACGGATTTCACCAGGTCACGGCCGAGTTCGGCGGCGGCTTTGGCGATCCCGGGTTCGGCCAGGAGCGCGTCGGTGCGCGGGATCGCGCGGCGCGGGTCAGGCATGGCGGAGGCGGACGGGAATCGAACCCGCCAGCGGCAGGACCTGCCGCTCGGCGATTTTGAAGATCGCGCCGGTCACCAGGCCGGATACGCCTCCCTGCACCATGGCAGCCATCCTGCCAAGGTCGCGGCCGGCGGGCACGATGAACCCGTGGGTTACCGACTGACGCAGTACGCGCACGGCGGCGGCTGCGCGTGCAAGATCCCGCCGGGCGAACTCGAAGCGGCCGTCCGCGGCCTCACCGGCGCCTCCCCCGTCGATCCCCCCGGCGAGCTGCTCGTCGGGCTCGACACCGGCGACGACGCGGCCGCGGTCCGGATCTCCGGGGACACCGCGCTCATCGCGACGACGGACTTCTTCACGCCGGTGGTCGACGACGCCTACGACTGGGGCCGGATCGCCGCCGCCAACGCCCTTTCCGACGTCTACGCCATGGGCGGCACGCCGGTGGTGGCGGTCAACCTGCTCGGCTGGCCGCGCGAGACGCTGCCGTTCGAGCTGGCCGCCGAAGTGCTGCGCGGCGGCCTCGACGTCTGCGGCGAGGCGGGCTGCCACCTCGCCGGCGGGCACAGCATCGACGACCCGGAACCGAAGTACGGCCTGGCCGTCACCGGCGTGGCGGACCCGTCGCGGCTGCTGCGCAACGACGCCGGCCGCGCGGGGCTGCCGCTGACGCTCACCAAGCCGCTCGGCGTCGGGGTGCTGAACTCGCGGCACAAGGCCACCGGGGAACGGTTCGAGCAGGCGATCGACGTCATGACCACGCTGAACGCCCCGGCCGCGCGTGCGGCGGTGGACGCGGGGGCCACGTGCGCCACCGACGTCACGGGCTTCGGCCTGCTGGGTCACCTGCACAAGCTGGCACGGGCCAGCGGTGTCACGGCCAGGATCGACCCGGCGGCGGTGCCGTACCTCGACGGCGCGCGGGCGGCGTTGCGCGACGGGTACGTCAGCGGCGGCACCCGGCGCAACCTCGACTGGGTCGCACCGCACGCCGACCTCGCGGTCTCCGCGGACGAGGCGTTGCTGCTGGCCGACGCGCAGACGTCCGGCGGGCTGCTGGTCGCCGGCGAGCTGCCGGGGTACCCGGTGATCGGGGAACTCGTGCCGCGCGGGGAGCACACGATCGTCGTGGGCTGAGTTTCGGCCCGGGCGCGGCGGGTACGCGACAGGTATGTCCGCACCGGAACGAACCAGCCTCGAACAGCACCTGGCCGAGACGCGGTACCCGTGCGGCCGCGACGAGCTCCTGCGCCGCGCGGCGGCGTCCGGCGGCGGCGACTCGGTGCTCGGCCCCCTCGGCGGCCTGCCCGACGGCGACCGGTACGAAAACTTCGACGCCGTGTGGGAGGCCGTGTCGGCCAAGCACATCGGCGGGGCGCCGTAGGTCAGCCCAGGCGCTCGACGGCGTCCTTGGCGTCTTTGAGGTCGGCGCCGGTGCGTTCGCGGTAGACCTTGATCGCCTGGATCTTCCGGCCCTGCCGCACCAGCGCGACGACCTCGTCGAGCCCGGGCTCCTCGACGGTCACCCCGAGCTTCTCGGCGATGGCGTCCAGCTTGGTTTCCATCCGCGCGAGCCGCCGATCGACCCGCGTCAGCCGCCGATCGGTGGCCGACGAACCCAGCGCGACGACCACGACCAGCACGACCACACCCAGCAACAGCATCCCGTAGTCCATGGCGGGCCATGCTACTTCCGGAAATTGTCGGTGGTGGCGGTTATCGTTCCGCCCATGACCACACTGACCGACCGCACGAAGACCGCCCTGCTCGTCGTCGACGTCCAGAACGGGGTGATGTCCTCGGCCCACGACCGCTCGACGGTCCTCGCCAACATCGTGACCCTGGTGGACAAGGCCCGCGCGGCCGGCACGGAAGTGGTGTGGGTGCAGCACACCAGCGCCGAGCTGCCGCGCGACAGCGAGCCGTGGGCGTACGTGCCGGAGCTGGCGCGGCGCGAGGCGGAACCGCTGGTGCACAAGGAGTACGGCGACTCGTTCGAGGCGACGGACCTGGAGGCGGTCCTGGCCGAGCGCGGGGTGGGCTCGCTGGTGGTGGCGGGCGCGCAGACGGACGCGTGCATCCGGTCCACATTGCACGGCGCGCTGGCGCGGGGATACGACGCGGTGCTGGTGTCGGACGCGCACACGACGGAAGACCTGTCGGCGTACGGTGCGCCGCCGCCGGGTCAGGTGATCGCGCACACGAACATGTACTGGCAGTACCAGACGGCGCCGGGCCGGACGGCGGGCACGTTGACGACGGAGGAGGTGGAGTTCGGGGTAACGACACCGGCTTGAGGGTGACCGGTGGGCTGCCGGGCGCGGTTGCGCCCGGCAGGATCGGCCGAGCCGGGAGCTGCGATCGGTTTACGGCGGCCCTGCGCTACGGCCGGCGCGAGCGTCGGCGAACTCGGCCGAGCCCGCCCGCGATCCCCGTGCGGCCAGCTACTCCTGCCGCGTGAAGCCGTAAGCGCGCTCCACCCTCGCCACCTCGATGTGGTAGTTCGCGTACCACTCCTCCCGCCCCCGCCGCTGCGCCTCGAGATGCTCCGGATGCTGCTTCCAAGCCGCGATCGACTCGGCATCCCGGTAATACAGCACCGTCAGCTCCCGGCCGTCCGCGGCAGTGCGCGACTCCCGGCCCAAATACCCCGGCTGAGCGCGGCCCAGCTCGGCCATCCGCTCGTCCATCGCCGCGTACCCGTCAAGGTTCGACTCGTCCAAGGCGCTCGTGATGATGACCGCGTAGTACGGCGGTTCCGGTCTCGTGAAGGACACTGGCGGAGCCTAAGCCGACGGAAACCGCCGCCCCAAGCGGTTTTCTCAGGTGCCGCGGAGGTGGTCGCGCAGGGCTCGGGCGACGCGGGACATCAGGACGTCCGCCTCCGGCTGGACCACCGCCGGGACGCGGGATTCCGTCAGCGCCACCACGGCGAACACGCCGCCGTCCGCATGCTCGACGACGCCCGCCTCGTGGCGCAGGTTCAGCAGCGTTCCCGTTTTCGACGACCACTTCGCCGCGTCCGAAGCGAAGTCCGGGCTCAGGCGGTGGCGGAGCACGTTGTTCGCCATCAGGTCGCGCACGCCCGCCGCCACCGCCGGGTCGATCTTCGACGGGGTCCACAGCGCCTGCAGCAGCTCCAGCAGCGCGCGGGCAGACGCCGTGTTCGCGCGTGATACGTCGAGCTGGGCCAGGCGGTGGCCCTGGCCCGCCGTTCCCGCGCCGATCGCCAGCGCGTGGGCCAGGTCCGCCTCGCCGGCGTCGAAGCGCTCGGCCGGGGTTTCCACCAGGTCGCGCAGCTCGTGCCGCAGCGCGATGCCGGTCAGGCCCCAGCCGGTCAGCAGCGCCGCGACCTCGGCCGGGGGTGTCAGGCCGAACAGGACGTCGGCCGCCTGGCCGTCGCTGAGGCACGTGCTCAGGTAGAGCAGGTCTTCGACCGCGATGCGGGCCGGGTGGCGGAAGCGGGTCAAGCCGATCGGGCCGGGTGTGGTCACGCGGCCGGGCGGGACCTCCAGCTGGGTCGCGGCGTCGAGTTCGCCGCGGCGGACGCGCTCCAGCGTCGCCGCCGCCAGCGGGACCTTGACCAGGGACGCGATCGGGTACTCGCGGTCCGGGTCGATGCCCACCTCGGCGCCGGTGCGCAGGTCGCGCACCAGGAACGACCCGCGCAGCCCGCCCTCGTCCAGCTCCACCCGCAGGTCGCGCACCAGCGCT
>NZ_JAAGNB010001022.1:0-3144 GCF_010550475.1 Amycolatopsis sp. SID8362 | reverse complement strand
CGCCGCGCCAGCTGGAGCAACAGGCCCTCGACGAGGGAAAGCAGACCGCGCGCGTCGCGGTGCGCGTCGGCGGGGGAGCGGCGAGCGTCGCTCATGCGGATGGCGGCGGCGATCGCCTCGGCGAGCCGATCGCCGCCGGCCGAGAGCCGCGCCGCGATCTCCGGGCTCCGCGCCGCGCGGCCGGCCACGGTCAGCCAGGCCAGGACCTGGATCCGCCAGACGTCGTCCGGCACGGGATCGGCGCCGGGGATCATGCTCTGGAGCACCCGGCGGACGGTCGGTTCGGCGTGCCGTGGGTCGGCCAGCGCGGTGAGCTGCTCGACGAGACGCTCGTCGAGGACTTCGAGCACGCCGCCGACGGCGTAGTCGAGGAGGTCGTCCGTGCCGGTGAAGTAGTGCTGGACGGAGCCGAGCGACAGGCCCGCTTCGGCGGCGACCCGACGCAGGCTCACCGCGTCCCACCCGTCGCGGTACGCGAGCCGCCACAGCGCGGCCGCCACTTCGTCCCGCCGCTGCCGCCGATCGACGATCTTGGGCACCGTGCCTCCTTTTTGGTACGGTGACTTATATTAGCGTCCGGCCCGTCGGATAGCCAAGGGGGAACTGGTGGATGTCGTTGTCCGTACGGAAAGTGGTGCTGTCCGGGGCGAGGCTCGAGAGGGGTGTTCGGTCTTCCGCGGCATCCCGTACGCCGCGCCCCTGGCCGGTGCCGCCAGGTTCCGGCCGCCCGCTCCGGCGCGGCGCTGGCACGGCGTGCGCGACGCCCGGTCCTTCGGCTCTTCGGTGCCGCAGCCGGTGCTGTGGCACCCCGGCGACGACCCGGAATGCCTCACCGTCAACGTGTGGACGCCCGACGTCACGCGCTCCGGGCTGCCGGTGCTGGTGTGGATCCACGGCGGCGCGTGCCTCGGCGGCACCGCCGCCACCCCCGACTTCGACGGCACGGCCTTCGCCGCCACCGGAACCGTCCTGGTCACCCTGAACTACCGGGTGGGGTACGAGGGTTTCGGCTGGGTCGACGACGCGCCGGCCAACCGGGGTGTGCTCGACCAGATCGCCGCACTGCGCTGGGTGCACGACAACGTCGAGGCGTTCGGCGGCGACCCGGACGCGGTGACGCTGATCGGCCAGTCCGCCGGTGCCTCGTCGATCGCCGGACTGCTCGCCGCCGACGGCGCGCCCGGGCTCTTCCGCCGTGGGATCGCGCAGAGCCCGGGCAAGATCTTCGTGCCCGCCGACGAAGCCCGCGCCGTCTCGGCGATGATCACCGCACAGCTCGGTGTCCGCCCGACGGCCGACGCGTTGGCGGAGGTGCCGTCCGAGGCGATCCACGCGGTCCAGCTGGCACCGGTCGCGATCATGGCGAGCGAGCCGGGGAAGTGGACCCACCCGAACGCGCCGTATTCACTGATCCTGGACGGTGAGCTGTTCGACGCTCCGCCGTGGAGCCGCGCGGGGCAGCGCGCGTCCGGCATCGGCCGGGAACTCGTCTGCGGGTTCACCACCGACGAGGCCCGGGTGTTCACCGTCGACGCGGACCTCTCGGCCGCCGATCCCGCGGACACCGCTCGCGCCTGCGGCCTGGACGCGAGCGCCGTCGCCGACTACCGAGCCGGGAACCCCGGCGGCACCGACGAGGACCTGCACGCACTCGTCCTGTCGGACGCGCTGTTCCGGATCCCCGCCTTGTGGTGCGCGGAAGCCGGCGCCGACGCGGGCAGGACCACCTACCTGTACGAGTTCGCCTGGCCGAGCCCGGCACGCGACGGCGCGTTGCGCGCGTGCCACGGCCTCGACGTCCCGTTCACCTTCACCACCCCCGACAGCCCGCTCGCCGCCGAGCTGATCGGCCGGGAAGTCCCCGCGGACTTCCCGGCCCTCTCGACCGCGATGCGCGACGCCTTCGCCGCGTTCGCCGCGACCGGCGACCCGGGCTGGCCGCGGTTCGACAGCACCGGACGCGTCAGCCGGACCTGGCGGACACCACCCGGCGAAGACCGCGACGCGCTGTCGGCGTCCCGCCGGATCTGGGACCGCCACCGGCCCGCCTGACTCAGCCGGCCCGGACCGCCGTCGTCCCCAGGAGTTCGTTGTCGGCCGGCCGGGCGTCGCCGGGGTAGGGGGCGTCGATGCTCGCCACCACCTTGAACGACGTCTTGCCCGCCGCGGCGTCCGCCGCCGTGTAGGTGTAGGCGAAGGGGAACACCACCTTGCGGCCCGCCTGCGCCGGCACCCACTGCTCGGCCTGCCCGACCTGCTGGTAGTAGCCCTGCTCGCTCAGCCGGTACAGCGTGACCGTGACGGTCTCGTCGTAGCGCGCGTTCGAGACCGACACCTTGATCTGCTTGGTCTCGTCGACCCGCGCCTTCGCCGGCACGACGAAGTCCGACAGCGCGACGTCGTGCGTCTCGACCTTCAGCGTGCCGGCCGCGGTTCCGGTGCGGCCGTCGGCGGTCGAGCCGGTCACCTCGACCCGGTACTCGCCGTCCGCGGCGTACCGGTGCTTGATCGGCGCGCCGGTGATCGGGGCCGAGGCGCCGTCGCCGAAGCGCACCTCTCCGCTGACGAAGTCGCGGCGGAGGGGGTCGCCCGTGTACGGCGTCACGGTGACCTCGTCGTACACCGTCGGCGTGTCGGGGTACGTGCCGATCCACGGCGACAGCGGCGGCGCCGCCGCGAGCTCGATGTCGTACAGCGACGCGGCGTCGGCGTCGTCGGCCACGCGGATCTGGTACGTCTCCCCGGCGACGCCGGCGAACACCGCGGGGCGGCGGTCGCCGGAGGCCACGCAGTCCACTTCGGACAGTGCGGCGGGTGAGGTGCCCCGGTACACCGTGATGCCCGGGCCCCAGCCGGCCAGCGCCTGCACGCTGACCGGGCGGGTGCGGTCCGGCGTGAACCGGAACCACACGGACCGCTCGGCGGCGGGGTCGCAGCTCGGCCGGACCTCGCCGGGCTCGGCCGAGGCCACCGTGAGGTCGCCGGAGTACCGGCCGGGCACCGAGACCGGCACGCCGTCCGCGAAGTCGTCGTTCGGCGCCGGCGGCACCGTGCCGAACGCCACGGTCAGGTCGCCCTGGTTGAACTGCTGGCCGAGCAGGACGTGGTAGGTCGTCCCGGCGGTGGCGCGGAACGTCGCCGCTC
>NZ_JAAGNB010000981.1:0-2938 GCF_010550475.1 Amycolatopsis sp. SID8362 | reverse complement strand
GGCTGCACGGCCTACGAGGCGGCGCTGGCGGCCGCGGCACCGGGCGCGCGCGTCATCGACCGCGCGATCACGCTGCGGATGCCCAAGCGGATGGGCCGCCTGCTCAGCCCGCACGGCCTCGGCGGCACCCACCAGGCGATCATCCCGGCGCGCTGAGCGTAGGGTCGGGAGGCGGATTTCCGGCACGGGGAAGGACACAACGGGTGGGCGAGTCGAACTGGGCCGGGAACCACACCTACGCGGCGGGCGCCGTCCTGACGCCGCGCTCGGTGGACGAGGTGCGGGCGGCCGTCGCGGACGCGAGCCGCGTCAAGGCGCTCGGCAGCCGCCACTGCTTCAACGACATCGCGGACTCCCCGGGCGGGACGCTGCTGGATCTCAGCGCGCTCGACACCGGGGTGGAGATCGGCGACGGCACGGTGACCGTCGGCGGGGCCGCGCGCTACGGCGACTTCGCCGGGCAGCTGCACGCGGCCGGCTTCGCCCTGGCCAACCTGGCGTCGCTCCCGCACATCACGGTGGCGGGCAGCGTCGCGACCGGCACCCACGGCTCCGGACGGCGGCAGCCGGGGCTCGCCGCGGCCGTCTCGGCGCTGGAGCTGGTCACCGCCGACGGCGGGCTCCGGACGTTCACCCGCGCCGACCCCGAGTTCGCCGGGCTGATCGTCGGGCTCGGCGCGTTCGGGGTCGTCACCCGGCTGACGCTCGACGTGGTGCCCACGTTCGACGTCCGCCAAGACGTCTTCGACGCCCTGCCGTGGGAGGCCGCGTACCGGCACTTCGACGAGATCGAAGATGCCGGCTACAGCGTCAGCCTCTTCACGAACTGGGCGAACGACGCCATCGACCTGGCGTGGGTCAAGAGCCGGGAGGGCGCTTTCACCGAGCGGAGCGAGCTGTTCGGCGCGGTCCCCGCCGACGGCCCGCGGCACCCGGCGCACGCCGCGGGGATCACGGCCGGGAACTGCACGCCGCAGCAGGGGGTGCCGGGCCCGTGGCACCAGCGGCTGCCGCACTTCGCGCTCGAGTTCACCCCGAGCGTCGGCGACGAGCTGCAGTCGGAGTACTTCGTGCCGTACGAGCACGCGACGGCGGCCATCGCGGCGGTCCGCGAACTCGCCGATCTCGTCTCGCCGCTGCTGCTGGTCTCGGAAATCCGTGCGATCGCGGGCGACGAGCTGTGGCTGAGCCCGTGCCACGGCGGCGACCGGGTCGCGCTGCACTTCACCTGGCAACCGCGTCAGCCCGAGGTCGAGGCGGTCCTCCCGGTCATTGAGGAGCGCCTGGCCGAGTTCGGTGCGCGGCCGCACTGGGGCAAGCTCTTCCACGACGTCCGCGGGGATTACCCGCGGCTGAACGACTTCCGGGGGCTGGCGGCGAGCCTCGACCCCGGTGGCAAGTTCCGGAACCCGTTCCTGGACCGGCACGTCTTCAGCTCGCCGGGGGAGCCGTCGTCGCGCGCACGATGAGGTAGGTGTCGAGCACCTGCGCCGTGCGCTCGTCGGCCTCGCCGTCGAGCAACCCCAGCAGGATCGTCACCGCCGCGCGGCCGGCCGCCTCCGTCGGCATCGCGATCGTCGTCAGCGGTGGTGCGGAGATGGCCGCGAAGACCAGGTCGTCGAAGCCGACCAGGCTGATCTCGTCCGGTACCGGCACGCCACGCGCGTTGAGCCGCGCCAGCGCGCCGAAAGCGACCAGGTCGTTGTAGGCGACGATTGCCGTCACGTCCGCCGCGAGCGCCAGGTCCGCGCCCTGCAGCCCGCCCTCGAACACCGGCGGGAACGGGCCGAACTCGACGACGTCCGTGCCGTGGCGCTCGGCCGCCTCCGCCAGGCCGTGGCGCCGCGCCCGGTTGGCCCACGACGCCCGTGGCCCGCCGAGGTAGGCGCAGCGGCGGTGGCCGAGGGCGGCCAGGTGCTGGATCGCCTGCCGCATCCCGTCCGCGGCGTCCATCACGATCGACGGGATGCCGGGCACCTCCCGGTTGAGCAGCACCAAAGTCGTCTGCCCGGCGAGCGCGCGCAGCTGGTCGTCGGTCATGCTGGGGCTGCACAGCACGACACCGTCGACCTGCTTCGCCATCCGGCGGACGAGGTTCTGCTCCATCGCCGGGTCCTCGTCGCTGTTGGCGAACAGCACGGCGATGTCGTCCTGGCGCGCGCGGGCCTGGACGCCGTTGAGCACGCCGGTGAAGAACGGGTTGCCCAGGTCCGAAACCACGATGCCGATGTGCCCGGTGCGCGCGGCGGGCACCGGCTGCGGCGCGCCCACCGCGTGGTAGCCCAGCTCGGTCGCCGCGGCGAGCACCCGCGTGCGGGTCTGCCGTCGGACCAGATCCGGTGACGTGAACGCCCGGGACACCGTCGAGATCGACACGTTCGCGAGGCGGGCGACGTCGTGAATCGTCACGGTCACGGCAACTCCTCATGGTCCTGCACCATGATGGAAACGCCCGGCAGCGTTGTCAACAAATGCTGCAAACCCGGGCCGCGTTTCCAGTAAGCGCTATCTCGAAACGCGCGCCGCCGTTCGGAGTACCTTTGTTTCGATGAATTCGACGAACGTTGACACCCCTGTCGGGCACGCCTTACGGTGACCACCGGAACTTTCTCCCGTACGCCTGACCCATTTTCGTCACCTTCCGCGCGGCCCGGGCGGGCCCCGCCGATCGGAGACCCATGTCGGGGAGCCGGAGCCGCACCGCCGCGGACCCGCCGAGGCTGGCCGTCGTCGGCACGTCCGGCTACGCGTTCAGCTACCTGCACCGCGCGCGCATCCTGCACGACGAGGGCCTGGTGCGGTTCGCGGGCATGGCCGACATCCGGGTGCCGTCCGCCGCCGCGGTCGCGCTGCTGCCCGAGGGCGCCACCGCGCATCTCGGCGTCGACGACCTGCTCCGCCGCTGCCGCCCCGACATCACCGTGGTCGCGACGCCGCC
>NZ_JAAGNB010000921.1:0-10877 GCF_010550475.1 Amycolatopsis sp. SID8362 | reverse complement strand
CCGCGGCCGTCGGCGCACTGGTCCGCGAGTGGGGCGGCGAAGGCCGGGCGACGGCGATCGGCACCGGCGACCGGCTGCCGGAACCGAGCGCGGCCCTGCTCAACGGCACGCTCGCGCACTCGCTCGACTTCGACGACACGCACCTGCCGTCGGTGCTGCACCCGTCGGCGTCCGTGGTCCCGGCCGCGCTGGCGGTGGCGGAGTCCCGCGGCGCGACGGGCGCCCAGCTGCTGGACGCGATCGGCGTCGGCGTGGAGATCACGGTCCGGCTCGGCATGGCGGGCTACGACGAGGAACTCGGCAACTCGGTGTTCTTCGAACGCGGCCTGCACGCGACGGCGATCTGCGGCGCACTCGGCGCGGCGGCGGCCGCGGCGATGCTGTCCGATGTGGACGAAGCAGGGATCGCCGACGCGCTGGGCATCGCGGCCAGCATGGGTTCGGGCCTGCTGGAGGCCAACCGCACGGGCGGCACGGTGAAGCGCGTCCACTGTGGCTGGGCGGCGCACGCGGCGGTGACGGCGGCCGGGATGGCGCGCCACGGCATCACCGGCCCGCCGACGGTGCTGGAGGGCCGGTTCGGGCTGCTGCAGGCGTTCTGCGGCGACCAGTCCGATGTGGACGCGATCGTCGACGGCCTCGGCGAGCGCTGGGAGCTGCCCGGCATCTTCTTCAAGCCGTACCCGTGCAACCACTTCACGCACGCGGGCATCGACGCGGCCCGCCGCCTGCGCGCCCGCGGCGTCGACCCGGCGGAGATCGTGGAACTGGAACTGGGCGCGCCGACGGCGGTGCTGCGCACGATCGCCGAGCCACGCGAAGCCAAGATCCGGCCGCAGTCCGGTTACCACGCCGCGTTCTCGGGCCCGTACACCGTGGCCGCCGGGCTGCTGGGCGGCGGCGGGCTCGGCGTCTTCCACGACGACTTCACCGACGAAGCCGCCGCGGACCCGGCGCGACTCGCACTGGCGGCGAAGGTCCGCTGCGTCCCGGACGCCCGGTGCGACGAGATCTTCCCCCACCAGTTCCCGGCGGTCCTGCGCGCGCGGCTGCGCGACGGCAGCGAGCTGGAGGAACGCGTCGACGCCAACCGTGGTGGGCCGCAGAACCCGCTGTCGGCGGACGAACTGGCGACGAAGTTCCGGCTGAACGCGTCGCGGGTGCTGCCGGAGGAGGTCAGCGAGCGCATCACGAAGCTGACCTACGGGCTCGCGGAGCTGGCGGACATCACCGAGCTGACGGGGTTGCTCCGCAGCTGAAGGCAACCCCGCCTGCCGGGAATTCCGGAAGCGGGCCCGCCGGGAAATCCCGGCGGGCCCGTTCTGCCTCACCGGCCCACAGTCACCGAACCGGTGAGCGGACCGAGCCGCACCGTGTGGGTTCCGCGCGGCAGGTCCCGCACCTCGAACGACACGCCGGTGGTCTGGTCCTTCCGCACGAAAACCGCCCGCTCGCCGGCAACCGCGCCGTCGATCCACAGCAGGGCCTGGTACGTGCCCGCGACCTCGCCGACGTCCTTCACCGACGCGGTGACCCGCACCGGCGCCCGGCCGTGGCCGCCGTCGACGTGCAGGTCCGCCACCGCGAACCGCGGCTCGGGGCCGGGTGCCCGGTCGTGGACGAAGATGTCCGAGTACCCGTTCGTGTCGTCCTCGACGAGGTTCGTCGCCGCGCTTTCGAACGCCACGTACTTGCCGTCGGTGCTGATCGACGGGAAGTCGCTGTAGGCGTCGCCGAGCCGGCCGCCCACCCCGCCGGACACCTTGGCCGTCGTCCGCGCCCGCAGGTCGCGCACGAACACGTCCGACATGCCGTCGTCGCCGGGCACGAGGTTGGCGGCGAAGCTGAAGAACGCGACGAAGTTGCCGTCGCCGCTGATCCTCGGGCTCGCCGTGTACGCGTCCGCGCCGCCGGTCCCGCTCGCCGCCTGCGACACCAGCGTGCTCGCGCGGGTTTGCCGGTCGTACACCGAAACCTGCGACGGCGCGTCGGGGCCGCTGCTCGCGTAGGCCACCAGCCGGCCGTCCGCGCTGATCGACGGCTGGGTCGCTTCCACGCCGGCCGCCACCGGGATGATCTCCGTCGTCCCGGTCCGCCGGTCACGCACGAAGACGTCACGGTGGTCGTTGCCGGTGCCCGGCACCAGGTTCTCCGCGCCGCTCTCGAACGCGACGAACCGGCCGTCGGCGCTGACGCTCGGCTCCAGCGAGTCGCCGTCCGCCTGCACGCCGCCGGCACCCACCGAGACGCGCTCGGTCGTCCCGGCCACCCGGTCGCGCAGGAAGACGTCCTGCTTGCCGTTCGTGTCCCCCGGCACCAGGTTCGTGGCCTGGCTGAGGAACACCGCGTACCGGCCGTCGGCGCTGAAGACCGGCTGGCCGGACAGCCCGTCGGCCTGCCGCTCGTCCGACGACACCGAAATCAGCTCGTTCGCGCCCGTCCGCCGGTCGCGCGCGAAGGAGTCGGGCACCCCGTTGACGTCGCCGGGCACCAGGTTGGTCGCGCCGCTGAGGAAGCCGACGTACCGGCCGTCCGGGCTGATCGTCGGGCTGATCGCCCACGCGTCCGCCCCGGTGCCGTCCGCCGCGGCCGAGATCCGCTCGATCACGCCGGTGCGGGTGTCCCTGGCGAAGATGTCCATGTCGTCGTTCGCCTCACCGGGCGCGATCTCCGAGGCCATGCTGGCGAAGGCGATCACCCCGCCGTCGCCGCTCATGGCGGGCCAGAAGGTCTCGGCGTGGATCTGCCCGCCGTCGCGGGTCACCGAGACCCGCTGCGTCGCCGGTGGCCGCGGCAACGCGAAGTCGGCCGTGGCGGCCCGGATCGGGCGCACGGTGACCTGCCGCGGGTTCGCCGTCGAGATCCCGGCCGCCGAAGCGGTCACCTGGTAAGCGCCTTCCGGTACGTCCTTGATGGTGTAGCGGCCGGTGCCGTCCGAGACGGCGGTGAGCTCGTCGAGCACGTCCGCCACCCGCACCGTCGCGCCGGGCACCGTCGAAGCCGTCGGCCCGTAGGTGACCCGGCCGGTGATCACGCCCCGCGGCGTCGGCTTCAGCGCGACCCGCAGATCGGTCAGCTTCCCGCCGGACACCACGACTCGCACGCGCTGGTCGTGGTAGCCGAAGCGGGACAGCGTCAGGTCGTAGGTGCCCGCGGGCACGCGGATCTTGAAGTGCCCTTCGGTGTCGCTCGTGTATGACCGGCCGGTGGCGGCCACGGTGATCGTCGTGCCCCGCAACGGGTCCCGGGACTTGTCCGCGGTCACCGTCCCGGTGATGCCGCTGGTGAGGCGCGCTTCGGCGACGGCGGCGGCCGCGTCGATCCGGCCCGCGCCGAAGCGGGTGTTCGGCCGCGCGCCGTAGCGGTTGTCGAAGAACGCCGTGCCGGTCAGGATGTCCAGTGTCTCGTCGGGGGTCAGGCGCGGGTTCGCCTGCAGCATCAGCGCGACGGTGCCCGAAACGTGCGGGGTCGCCATCGACGTGCCGCTCAGCAAGCCGTACTCACCGCCGGGCAGCGACGACAGGACGTCGACGCCGGGCGCGGACAGGTCCGGCACGACGTAGCTGTCGGGCCAGTTCGCCGGGGCGTCGGCCCAGTCCTTCTTCCGCACGACGCCGCCGCACGAGAAGTCCGGGACGTTGTCGTCGGCGTCGGTCGCGCCGACGCCGGTCGCTTCGAAGACGTTGCCGGGCGCCGCCGAACCGCCCGCGACGCACTCGTTGCCGATGGCGAAGGCCGGGAACGCGCCCGCGAGGTAGATGTTGCGGGCGGGTTCGACCATTTCGCTGCTGTAGCCCTCTTCGCCGAGCGACATGCTCACGACGTCCGCGGGCTCACCGGCCGGCTTGCCGTCGGCGTCGTAGGGTGCGATCGCCCACTGCATCCCGGCGATCACCTGGGTGAGGGTGCCGGTGCCACCCGGGATCACGAGCCCCGCCATCAGCTCCGCGCCGGGCGCGACGCCGATCTGCGTGCCCGAGCTGTGCCCGCCCGCGATGGTGCCCGCCACGTGGGTGCCGTGGTAGGAGCTGTCGTGCGGGGTGGAGTGGACCGGGGAGCCGTCGGCGGCGAACTCGAGCCAGCCACCGGGGTGCTCCGGGTTCGCCGGGTCGGCGCTGACGAGCTTGCCCGCGAGGTCCGGGTGCTGGGTGTCGATGCCGGTGTCGAGGATCGCCACCCGCACGCCGGCGCCGGTGCCGCCGTCCCGCTGGACCCGGTCGGCGCCGATCTTCTGCACGCCCCAGGCCACCGCGGGTTCCGCCGCCGCCTGCTGCTGGGTCTTCCGGGGTTCGGTCGGCGAGTGCAGCGTGAAGTTGGGGATCACGCGGTCGACCAGCGGCAGCGCGGCGACCGCGTCGAGGGTGCCCGGGGTGGCGCGGACGAGCACCATGTTCTTGAGCCAGAACGTCTTCACGACCTGGTCCCGGCGGGCCCCGACGAGGTCGACGACCGGCGCCTGCATGGCCGTCGCCGAGTCGGTGAGCGCCTTGCGCGCGGCCGCGGGGGCCGACGGCCGCAGACCGCGATCCTTCAGGACGACGACCGCCTCGAACTTCGCGTCCGGGCCGGAGCGGGCACCGGCCATCCGGTCGAGCAGTTCCTTCGCGATCTTCGAGTGGGCGGCCGCGGGCGGCGGACCGGCGGCCACCGCCGGCCCGGCACCGAGGGACCCGGCGGTGACGAGCACCGCGAGCACCAGGTGCCGGCCACGGGTCCGCAAGGCGGACAGGGACATGGGGAGACTCCTTCGTTCCGTCAGGTCGCGGCGGACATGCGAGACGGCGCGCCCCGTGTGAGGTTGCGCGCCGTCGACTTCCCAACGGTGCAGGAATGATCACCGCGTGACAAGCTCACGAAGGTGGCGGATTCCGGTCAGGTGTCGGAAACCCGACACGAAGGAGGACGACGGTGCTGGAACCGATCGGGGTGCGCGGTGCGGACGAAGCCACCTACAACGCCCTCGTCCGGCGGACACAGGCGACCGCCCCCGAACTCGCCCAGGACACGCACCGCTCGCTGCCCGCGACCCGGCGGGCACTGCAGGCGCTCGTCGAGGCCGGCCTGGCGACGCGGTCGGCCGGACGTCCGCCCCGGTACGTGGTCGTCCCGCCCGACCGGGCCATCGAGGCGGTCCTGCGCGAACGCGAGGCCGCGCTGCGCGACACGCGCCGCCACATCGGCACGCTGATGGAGACCTACCGCGCGAGCACGCGGTTCGCGCACCCGGGCGAGCTGGTCGAGGTGATCTCCGGGCAGGACGAGGTCAACGACCGCTGGACGCGGATGCAGCAGGACATCCGGGTGCAGATGCGCGGCTTCGACCGGCCGCCGTACGCGGCCCCGCAAGGGCACGGCGAGCCCAACCACGTGGAGCTCGCGCTGCTCGAACGCGGGGTCACGTACCGGGTGGTCTACGACAAGAGCGCGGTCGAGCTGCCGGGGCTGCTCGACGACATCGAACTGGGGGTGCGGCACGGCGAGCAGGCCAGGATCGCCGGCGACGTCCCGATGAAGCTGGCGATCGCCGACGACCGGCTCGCGATCATGCCGCTGATGCGCCCGGGCGACCCCGCGCTCACGGCGTCCTACCTCATCCACCCGTCCCCCCTGCTGGACGCGCTGATCGCGCTGTTCGAGTCGGTGTGGACGCGCAGCGTGCCGGTCCGGTTCGGCGCCGACGACCCCGGCGAGCTGTCGGCGGACGAGTCGAAGCTGCTGGCGTTGCTGGCTTCCGGGGTGACCGACAAGGCTGTGGGGCGGGCGCTCGGCTGGAGCGAGCGGACGGTGCAGCGCCACGTCACCAGGCTGATGCAGCGGACCGGGGCCCGGACGCGGTTCCAGATCGCGATGGAGGCCACCCGCCGCGGCTGGATCTGACCGCGGTTGGAAACCCGCTCACCGGTCTTGTCGGCGGCAAACCCTTTGCGCTACGGTCCCCGGGAGCGCTCCCAGTGGCTTCGCATCCCCTGAGAGAGGAACACCATGCGAGCTACTCCGAGAAGGAACCGCACGGTCCTCCGGGCGGTGACCACCGTGGTGCTGCTGGGCCTGGGTGTCGTGTTCCCGTCCCCCGTCGCGTCGGCCGCGGACGGCGACACCACACCCCCGACCGCGCCGGCCGATCCCCGCACCTCGGACCTGTCGTGCACCGGCGTGACGTTCTCGTGGGCGGCGTCGTCCGACGACGTCGGGGTGGCCTTCTACGACGTCTACCACGATGGCCAGCTCATGACCTCGGTGCCGGGCACGGCGCTGTCGGCCGAGCTGACCGTCGTGCCCGGGGCCACCTGGGGCCTGTACGTCAACGCCCGCGACGCCGCGGGCAACGTCTCCCAGGCCAGCCCCACGGTCCCCGTCACCGTGCCGCAGTGCCAGGCCGACACCGAGCCGCCCAGCACCCCGGCCGGCGTGACGGCGACCGCGTCGGGCACCACGGTCACCGTGCGCTGGTCACCGGCCACCGACAACGTCGGCGTCACGGGCTACGAGGTGCTCCGCGACGGCACCCAGGCCGGCTCGACCAGCGGCGCCACGACTTCGTTCACCGACAGCGGCCTGGCCGCGAACACCCGCTACCAGTACCAGGTGCGGGCGCGTGACGCCCAGGCCAACCGCTCGGCCCCGAGCACCGCGGTCGCGGTCACCACCGGTACGTCCTGCGCCACGGCCATCTGCTCGGTCACCAGGGTCGCCACCGAAACCGACCTGCCGTGGGGCCTGACCACCCTGCCCGACGGACAGGTGCTCTACGGCCGCCGTGACGCGTTCGAAATCGTCCGCCTCGATCCCGCCACCGGCACGAAAACCGTGGCCGGGCGGATTCCCGACGTCGTGGGAACCGACGGCGAGGGCGGGGTCCTGGGTCTCGCGGTGGCCGCCGACTTCGCGGCCGACCCGTGGCTGTACGTCATGCACACCAGCGCGACCGACAACCGGGTGGTGCGCGTGCGCTACCGCGGCGGCGTGCTCACCGGCACCCCGGAGGTGCTGCTCACCGGCATCCCGCGCAACAAGTACCACAACGGCGGCCGGCTGCGCTTCGGCCCCGACGGCAAGCTCTACATCTCCACCGGCGACGGCCAGAACGGCGACTGGGCCCAGGATCTCACCGTCCTCGCCGGGAAAGTCCTGCGCATCAACCCCGACGGCACCGTTCCGTCGGACAACCCCTTCGGCACTCCGGTGTGGAGCTACGGCCACCGCAACCCGCAGGGCCTGGCCTTCGACGCCCAGGGCCGGTTGTGGGAACAGGAATTCGGCAACAACGTCATGGACGAGACCAACCTGATCGTCCGCGGCGGCAACTACGGCTGGCCCCGCTGCGAAGGCACCACGGGCAGCTGCGCCGAACCCGGCTCATCGCGCCCAAGCACACCTACCCCGTCGCCGAGGCCTCCTGCAGCGGCATCGCCGTGGTCCGCACCGGCCTCTACATCGCCTGCGAGCGCGGGACGCGCCTGTACCGGGCCGAAATCTCCGGCGACAGCCTGACCGACGTCCAGCCGTACCTCACCGGCACGTACGGGCGGCTGCGCACCGTGGAACCGTCGGCCGACGGCGGCTTGTGGCTGACCACCAGCAACTACGGCGACAAGGACAGCATCCCGGACAACAGCAACGAAAGCATCCTCAAGGTCGAACTCGGACGGTGAAACCCTCTTGCGGAAGGAGAGCCGTCATGGCTCATCGAAAGACACTTCGTCGCATGTGGACGGTGACGACGGCGATCGTCGCCGCGGGTGTGGTGACGCCCGCGGCGTCCGGCACCACCACAGCTTCACCGTGCGCGCCGGACGGGACCTACGGTCCGCCGTTGCCGAGCCAGTCGGTGACGTCCCAGCTCATCCGCGGCGGGTTCAACTTCCTCGAAGGGCCCACGTGGGACCAGCGAACGGGCACCTTGCTGCTGTCGAACATGCAGAACCCCACCGGCCCCCAGGGCGTGCAGCCGTCGGCGATACTCCGCTACACGCCGCCCGGCACCTTCGAGACGTTCATCGCCGACTCGGGCAGCAACGGCCTGGCGATCACCGCCGACGGCACGCGGGTGCTCGCCGCCACCCACGACAACCGCACGGTGTCTTCCTACAACCTGACCGACCGCAGCCGGACGACCGTCGCGGCGAACTTCCTCGGCCACGCGTTCAACTCCCCGAACGACCTGACCACCGGCCGGGACGGCACCACCTACTTCAGCGACCCGAACTACCAGCGCGGCAACCGCGCCGACGAGCAAGGCGGCCGCACGAGCGTGTTCCGCGTGCGCGACGGCGTGGTCGGCCTCGTCGACGACACGCTGCCGCAGCCGAACGGCGTCGTCCTGTCCCCCGACGGCAAGACGCTCTACGTGGGAGCGACCGGAGCCGACGCGATCATGAAGTACACCGTCTTCCCCGACGGCACCACCGGGAACCGCACGACGTTCGCGAACATGCGAACGCCCGACGGCGCGACCATCGACTGCGCGGGCAACGTCTACTGGGCCTCCTTCGACGAAGGGCTCGTCCACGTCTTCTCGCCGTCCGGCGCCCAGCTCGGCACGATTTCCGCCGGCCGCAACACCACCAACGCGGCGTTCGGCGGCCCGGACGGCCGGACCCTGTACCTCACCTCCGGGGTTTCCGGCGCGTTCGGCCTCTACCAGACGCGGCTCAACGTGCCCGGCAACCCGTACTGAACGCCGCCCGCCACGCCGAGGGCGGCGCGGACGTGGGCGGGCCAATTTCAGTGTGCTGACGGAAAGGAGCCGTCTGACGCGGGGGTTCCCAGCCGGACTCGAGCTGACGGCCGAAGAGCGGGAGAACATCACCCACCGCAACGCGGAACGTCTCTTCCGGCTAAACCCTGACTTGGCTCAAATTAGTGCGCACCGCGGTCGTGGATGCGGGTGAGGGCATCGCGGAGGTCGTCGGGTAGCGGGTCGACGGCGGTGAGGGTGTGCTCGCCAGCCTGAATGTTGATGGTGCGGTAGCGGCGGGTGGTGCACACGAACTTCTTGATCGACCAGCCGGTGGTCTGCTCGGGCTGCCCCACAGCCAGACGCTGCCTCGCCACCGCCTTGAGCGCCTCCAACGCCGCATCGTCATGCGCCGAGCCGATGTGCTCGATGTCCCGCGACCCGCGACGCGAGGAGTGCACGATCTGCACCGCCCTGGCCCCCGACGCCGTCTTCACCGTGCGCACATACGCCACGAGAGACAGCCTGGAACCGGCCGCTCAGTGCGCAGATTTCGCCGTTCACACGACGAAACCGCAGCCCAACAGCCAGCACCCTACCCAAGATCAGCGATCTTGAGCCAAAGTCAGGTAAGGTGACGGAATGGTCATGCGGGTGGCGATTCCCGTGCTGCCGTGCCGAGATGTGCAGGCAGCGCGGTCGTACTTCACGGACGCGCTCGGATTCGACACCATATTCACCTGGGAGACCCCACCTAGCTACGCGGCCGTGATCCGCGACACCGCCGAGTTCCACCTGTACGCCGAAAGCAGCGTCGGCCCGGCCAGGGTGACGGTTATCGTCGACGACGTCGATTCCTGCCACGACGAGCTGCGCGCCCGCGGCGCCGACATCGTCGAGCCACTGGCTGACCGGCCCTACGGGATGCGCGACTTCAACGTACGGACACCCGATGGACACTTGTTGATCTTTAGCCAGCCGCTTACCGAGCACGGGTGACCATCAGCGGACCAGCCGGAAGAATGACCGGACCTCGTCGACGAACAACGCCGGCTGCTCGAACGCCGCGAAGTGGCCGCCCTTGCCGGGCTCGTTCCAGTACCGGATGTTCGGGAACCGGCGCGCCGGCCGACCCGGAGATCCATTCGTTGACCTGCCAGAGGCTTTCCCGGTACAGCCGGGCGGATGAGGCACCGGTGCCGGGCAGCCAGTAGAGCATCAGGTTGTCGAGCAGCTCATCCCGGGCAATAACCCGATGCAGGTCGCCACCGGAGTCGGTCCACGACCAGAACTTCTCGACGATCCAGGCGCAGAGGGCGGCCGGCGAGTCGACCAGCCCGTAGCCGACCGTCTGCGGCCGGTTCGACTGCTGCGCCGAGTATCCGGAGCCCCATTCGTCCGCCTCCCGCAGTGTCGCGAGCGCCGCCCGCTCGGCACCGGTGAGGTCGTCCAACGTGGCCGGATCGGGCCGTGCGAGCGGCGGTATGAGATGGATGCCGGCGACCCGATCGGGTTGCCGTTGACCGATGCTCGTGGCGATGCTGGTGCCCCAGTCGCTGCCCTGGGCGCCGAACCGCCGGTCGCCGAGCCGGGCCATCAGCTCGCACCACGCGTCGGATATCCGCTCGATCCCCCACCCCGGCGCGGCCGGCTTGTCGCTGAAGCCGTAACCGGGAAGCAGCTCAACAGCCAGCACCCTACCCAAGATCAGCGATCTTGAGCCAAGTCAGGTCTCTTCCGGCTGAACGGCGGCTGGTAATGAAGTTTTCTCAGTAGCCGCGCTGATTGCCACGTTGCGGGCAGCCGCAGGGCGCCTTCGCGGGGCGCTGTCAACGCACCTTGGACGCACGGCACCAGGCGGCAGGCGTGTCACGGCTCCGGGGTGTCGGCCAGCGCCCGCACGAACGAAGACACGCAGACGTCCGGCGTCCGCAGCGAAGCGACGATGTTCCCGTCGATGCTCAGCGGCGGGTCGAGCGGCAGCGCCCGGACCCGGCGCGCGGCGAACCCGGTCAGCTGATCCGCCGTCAGCAGCGTCCAGGCGCCGTGCCCGCCGCCGACCTCGATGAGGACGGTGAGGACCGAGCCGCCCGAGCGGCCCGTCGATCCGCGGCCGGCCCGGTGCAACGCCGAGGTCACCGCGTCGTGCCACGACGGGTCCTCCGCCCGAGCGGGCAACCGGAGGGCGGCGCGGTCCAGG
>NZ_JAAGNB010000876.1:0-3032 GCF_010550475.1 Amycolatopsis sp. SID8362 | reverse complement strand
CACAGCGCCCAGCGCCCCAGCACGACGGCGGGCAGCAGCCGGCCCGGGCGGCGCCCTCCGCCGGCGGCGACCGAATCCCCCACCATTTCGGCAAAGTAGCCGGAATGCCCGGCGCTGTCGATCCGCCTTCAGGGGAATCTCACACGCGCCGACGCTCGGGAGCCGGCCGCGCACCGTCAGTCATTTTCCGACCGAAGAAGGGTTGACACGCAACATTGGTCTAGTCCACTGTGTGGTGGCACACAGCACTCCTCCCGGGTTGATCCCGCCGCCTCAAACCGGAGGTGCTCCACCAGCACAATCGGAGGACCCCCATGACATCAGTGCGCCGTCTCATCACCCTCGCACTCGCGGCCGGAGCCGCGATGGCGACGGCGGTCGGTCTCGCCCCGCAGGCCATGGCCGCGGTGGACCCGGTGCTCGCCTCCCCGTACCTGTACCAGTGGGGCGGCCAGACCAGCCCGACCGCGGCGATGTCCGCGACCGGCGTGAAAGCGTTTACCCTCGCCTTCGTCCTGTCGGACGGCACCTGCAACCCGAAGTGGGACGGCACCCGTTCGCTGACCGGCTCGGACAAGACGATGATCCAGAACATCCGCAACGCGGGCGGGGACGTGATCCCCTCCTTCGGCGGCTGGTCCGGCACGAAGCTGGGCTCGAAGTGCACGTCGGCTTCGGCGCTGGCGGGCGCGTACCAGAAGGTGATCGACGCCTACGGCCTCAAGGCGATCGACCTCGACATCGAGAACACCGACGAGTTCCAGAACAACACCGTGCAGGACCGCATCCTCAACGCGGTCAAGCTGACCAAGCAGAAGAACCCGAACCTCAAGGTCGTCATCACCATCGGCACCACCACGACCGGCCCCGACTCGTGGGGCAAGCGCCTGATCAACCAGGCCAAGGCGATCGGCGCGCCGGTCGACGTCTGGTCGGTCATGCCGTTCGACTTCTCCAGCGGCGGCGACATGGCCGCCCTGACGAAGTCCGCGGTCGACGGGCTGAAGAACCAGCTCAAGTCCACGTTCGGCTGGAGCGACGACACAGCCTACCGGCACAGCGGCCTCTCCTCGATGAACGGCAAGACCGACAACGCGGGCGAAACCGTCACGGTGTCGAACTTCACCTCCATCCGCACCTACGCGACGAGCCACCACCTGGCCCGCTTCACGTTCTGGGCCACCAACCGCGACTGCAGCGGCGGCGGCGAATGCAGCGGGATCACGCAGAACAAGTACGCGTTCACCAAGATCGTCGCCGGCTACACCGGCTGACCCTCGAACCCGTAGTGGGGCTGTCGGAGGCCCTCTCACCGGCATCGGGGCCGGTGAGGGGGTCTTCGCGGGTACCGGTCAGCGGGAACCGTGCCGCTGAGCGGGAACCCGGGAAACCGTCACACCGTCGCAACGTTCACCGCTTACCGTCCTCCCATGACGAGGACCGAGGGCGCCGGCTACGGCGACAAGGTGGTGGCCGTGGAGCCCGGCGGGGTCGAACCCGTCGCCGACGCCGACCGGCACGGGACGCCGCGGCAATTGGCCTGGACCTGGGCCTCCCCCAACCTCGAGTTCGCCACGGTCTTCGTCGGCGTCCTCGCGGTCACCGCCTTCGGGCTGACCTTCTGGCAGGCCGCGCTCGCGGCCGTCGTCGGGAACGGGCTGGGCGCGCTCGCGCACGGTGTCCTGTCCGCGCGCGGGCCGCGGTACGGCGTACCGCAGATGGTGCTCGGGCGGGCCGCGTTCGGCTACCGCGGCAACCTGCTGCCCGCCGCGCTGATGTCGGTCATGGCGGGCATCGGCTGGTTCGCCGTCAACAGCGTCAGCGGCGCCTTCGCGCTCGCCGGCCTCACCGGGCTGCCCGTGCTCGCCTGCCTCGTGCTCGTCGTCGCGCTGCAGATCGCCATCGCCTTCTTCGGGCACAACCTCGTGCAGGCCTACGAAAAGTACGTCTTCGCCGTCCTCGCCGTCGTGTTCGCCGCGGCGAGCGTCGTCGTCTTCACGAAGTCGGGCGCCACCGCGAACACCGGGAGCGTCGGCGGGTTCCTGCTCACCGTCGGCACCGCGTTCGGCTACACCGCGGGCTGGAACCCCTACGCCGCCGACTACACGCGCTACCTGCCGAAAACCGCGTCGAAACGCGCGATCGGCCGCTACGCCGGGCTCGGGCTGTTCCTGTCCACCACCGTCCTGATGCTCGCCGGCGCCGCGTCGGCGACCATCGGCGGACCGGACGACGCCAACCCGGCGACGGCGTTCACCGGGCACCTGCCCGGGTTCCTCGCCGCGGCGACGCTGCTGGCCATCACGCTCGGCGCGGTCGCGGCGAACGTCCTGAACGTCTACTCGGGCGCGCTCGCCTTCCTCGCCCTCGGCGTCCGGCTGCCGCTGGCCTGGCGCCGCGCCGTCGTCGCGCTCGCGTTCGGCGCGGTCGGGTTCGTGCTGGCCTGGCTGGGTCTCTCCGACGCCGGGCACGCCTACGAGAACTTCCTGCTGGTCATCGCCTACTGGATCGGCCCGTGGCTCGGCGTGCTGCTGGCCGACCACCACCTGCGCCGCGGCACCGACTTCGGCGCGCTGCTCGCCGACAAGGGCCACCGCAACACCGCCGGGTTCACCGCGTTCCTCGTCGGCCTGGTGGCGTCCGTCGGGCTGTTCGCGAACCAGGCGCTCTACACCGCGCCGATCCCGAAAGCCGTGCCCGGCACCGGTGACCTGACGTTCGCGGCCGGGTTCGTGCTCGCCGCCGGGACCTACCTGCTCCTGCGCCGTCAGCGCACCGGCGTGCCGTCGCGGCGGCAGCCGTAGGGGGAGCAGCGGCCCCAGTCGAACGTCGGCGTCGGGAGGGTGACCGTGGCCGTCGACGGCGGCGGCAGCTTCACCGTCACGGTCGGCGTCGGCGTGGGGTCCGGCGTCCGGCGCGCGTGCATCATCACCGGGGACGGCGTCGTCGTGGTGGTCGGCGCGGCGACCGCGCTCGACGACGGGATGCCGGTGGCCGGCTGCAGCTGCGGGAACTGCGTCGAGCCGGGCACG
>NZ_JAAGNB010000837.1:0-4380 GCF_010550475.1 Amycolatopsis sp. SID8362 | reverse complement strand
GTCCCCTGTCGCGGCCGGCCACCCGGCGGCGGGTGGCTGCCCAGTCCCGCGCGGATCAGCAGCGCCGAGACGGCGAAGGTGGCGGCGTCGATCGCCAGCGCGGTGTGCGCGCCGACGCCGGCCACCACGAACGCGGCCGCCGCGAACCCCAGCACCAGGCACAGCTGGGTGGTGACCTGCTGCACCGCCTGGCCCGCTTCGTACCGGGTGCCGAGCAGTTCCGGCAGCACCGCTCCCTGCGCCGCGGAGAACGGCGCTTCGGCGAGCTGGACGAGCACGAGCAGCGCGGCCATCAGCGGCAACGGCGTCGCGGGCACGGCCATCACCGCCACCAGCACCGCACGGGCGACGTCGCAGACCACCATCACGTGCCGCCGCGGGAACCGGTCGGCCAGCCACGACAGCAGCGCGCCCGAAACGAGCGCGGGCAGCATCGAAAGCGCGTACGTCGCCGCGCTCAGCGCCGCCGATCCGGTGCGCTGGTACACGAGGATCGACAGGGCCACGCGCGCCAGCTGGTCGCCGGCCACCGAAAGCAGGCCCGCGAGCCACACCACCCGGAACCCGCGCACTGCGAACGCCGACCACGTCCCGGCCATCCCCCACCCCCAGGCTGTCACGGAGAGCGCCGCCTGAAACGCTCAGCGTAGTGCCTGGAGCCGCCACTACGCCACCGGCGGGGTCCCGTGCGTGTGGAAGGACTCGATCGTCTTCAGCCCCCACGCCTGCCCCTTGGCCCGCTCGGCTTCGGTCCAGGTCACCGGCTCCCAGTCCGGCGCGAAGATCAGCCGGCCGGTGGGGTTGCACAGCTCGACGCGGTTGCCGCCCGGTTCGTAGACGTAGAGGAAGAACGTCTGCTGGATCGCGTGCTTGTGCGGCCCGGTCTCGATGTGGACGCCGTTGTCGAGCGCGATGTCGGCCGCGCGGAGGATGTCTTCCCGCGTGTCGGTCGCGAAGGCGATGTGGTGCAGGCGCCCGCGCGTTCCCGTCCGGTCGTTGGTGTAGACGAGGTCGTAGGACTTCTGCGCGAAGTGCGTCCACTGCCCGGAAATCACGCCGCTGTCGAGCCGGATCTGTTCGGTGACGCGGCTGCCGAGCGCGTCGCAGACGAACCGCCCGTTGGCTTCCGCTTCCTTCGCCAGGTAGTTGACGTGGTCGAGGCGGCGGACGCCGACCCCGCGGCCGGGGTAGGCCTGCGCCTGGTTCTTCAGCGCGGGCCGCAGGTGTTCGGGCGGGGCGTAGCGCTCGGTTTCCCAGTAGAGCTCGAGTTCGTGGCCGTCCGGATCGCGGAACAGGTACGTGGGGCCGATCCCGGTGTCGCCGTCGACCCAGCCGACGCCGAGGCCGCGCTCCTCCAGCGCCGCCACCCGGCGTTTGAGAGCGTCCTCACTGGACGCGCGCAGGGCCGTCCGCCCGACCCCGGACGTCTTCGCCGCGGTGAGCTTCAGGCTGTGGTGCTCGTAGTCGTCCCACGTGCGCAGGTACACCGAGTCGCCCTCGGTGCCGTTCTCGGTGAGGCCGAGCACACGGACGAAGAAGTCGAGGCTCTTCTCCGGCTCCGGCGTGAACAGTTCGACGTGGCCGAGGTGCGCGATCTCGTGGCGCGGCGAGGGGTCGGGCATGGCTGGCTCCTCAGGAACGGGGGAAAACGGTGCCGTCGAACAACTTCCGCGCCGTCCGGATGACCGTCGACCGGCGGACGCGGGACCCGTCGAATTCGATCGCCACGGCGAGCTTGCCGCTCGGGTGCTCGATTTCCACCGGACCGGCACCGGTTTCGAGCAGTTCGTGGCCGACGGCGCCGTCGAGCAGCAACGCCGTGACGACGCTGACGCCGCCGAGCACGCCGATCGACGGGTGCGGCTTGACCGGGATGAACGTCCGGGTGCAGATGGCGCCGCCGTCGCGGGGCGCGGCGACCAGCGTGGTCTTCGGGACCGAGCTGCCGCGGACGTCGCCGAGGCCCATCAGCTTCCCGGCTTCGACGCGCAGCGCGTCGATCCGCTGGGCCAGTTCCGTTCCGGCGAGTTCTTCGACCGGCTCGTACCCGGTGATGCCGAGGTCTTCGGCGCGCGCGACGACGACCGGCATCCCGTTGTCCACACAGGACACGGCGATGCCGCCGACGTCGTCGCGGACGTGGCCGGTCGGCAGCAGGCTGCCGCAGACGGAGCCTTCGGTCTCGGTGAAGTCCAGCTCGACCGGGGCGGCGGTGCCGGGGACGCCGGAAATCGCCGTGTCACCGCGGTAATCGACTTCGCCGCCCGGAGTGGCGAACGTCGAAACGGCGATGGTGCCGGTGTTGACCAGCCGCACGCGGACGGTGGTGCGCTCGTCGCCGGCCGGGACCAGACCGCGCTCGACGGCGAACTGCCCGACGCCGGCGAGCAGGTTGCCGCAGGTCTGGCGGTCGGAGACGGTCGCTTCCTCGACGCCGAGCTGCAGGAACAGGTAGTCGACGTCGTGGCCGGGGTCGTCGGCGGCCGAGACGATCGCGACCTTGCTCGTCACCGGCTGGGCGCCGCCGAGGCCGTCGATCTGACGCGGGTCGGGGGTGCCCATGATCCGCAGCAGCAGGTCGTCGCGGGCGGCGGGGTAGGCGGGCAGGTCACCGGCGAGGAAGTAGGCACCCTTCGACGTCCCGCCGCGCATGAGCATGCAGCGCACGCCGGTCATGCCTGCTCCTTCTCGTACTCCTCGGCGGTCAGGTACCGGACGCCGAGCGCTTCGAGCTTTTCGCGCAGCCCGTAGCGATCCAGCCCGAGCTGGCCGGTGGCGAACGCCTCCCGCGCGGCGGCTTCCTTTTCCAGGCGCGCCTTCGCGGCTTCCAGTCCTTTTTGGACGTCTTCCCGGCGGACGCGCATGACGCCGTCGTCGTCGGCCAGGATCGCGTCGCCGGGGCGGATCAGCTGGCCCCCGATGGCGACGGGGACGTTCACCGCGCCCGCGGTCGCCTTGACGGTGCCCTGCGCGCTGATCGCGGCCGACCACACGGGGAAGCCGAGCGCGCGCAGGTCGGTGACGTCGCGGACGCCGGTGGTGGTGACCAGGCCGCGCACCCCGCGGTGGCGCAGCGCGGTCGCGAAGAGTTCGCCGAAGAGCCCATCGGTGCACGGCGAAGTCGTGGTGACGACCAGGACGTCGCCTTCGCGGCACTGCTCGACGGCCGCGTGGATCATCAGGTTGTCCCCGGGCCAGCAGAGCGCGGTGACGGCGGTGCCGCCCACGCGCGCGCCGTCCTGGATGGGCCGCAGGCCGGAGCCGAGCAGCCCGGAGCGGCCGAGGGCCTCGTGCACGGTGGCGACGCCGAAGTCGGCCAGGCGCGTCACCTGCTCGAGGTCGGCGCGCGGCGGGTCGGTGACGATGACGGGCTTCATACCCGTCACCGTACGGTTCCGTCGCCAAGATTGTCAACAATCTTGGCGACGGTTTACCTCAGGGGCGAGACGTCGGCGTCGGCCGCCTTGAGCGCCTCGATCACGCTGCCGAGGTGCACCCGGGCGGCTTCGGCGGCGCGCTCGGGGTGGTTCGCGCAGATGGCGTCGATGATCGCGAGGTGCTCCGGCAGCGAAACCTGCGGACGGCCGGGCCGCATCGCCAGCCGGAACTGGTGCCGGACGCTCTGCCCGCGCAGCCGTTCGAGCACCTGCGCGGCGGTCTGCTGCCCGCTGATCTCGCGGACTCGCCGGTGGAGGCGCTGGTTGAGGCCGGAGTACCCGACGACGTCCCCGCTCGCGACGGCCTGCTGCATCAGCTCGCCGAGTTCGCGCAGCTCGCCGACCTCGGCGTCGGAAATGCGCTCGGCCGCCTTGGCCGCGCACAGCGATTCGAGCATCATCCGGACTTCGGAGATCTCGACGGCCTCTTCGAGCGAAACCGCGCGCACGCGGGCGCCGCGGTTCTGCACGCGTTCGACGAGCCCTTCGTTGGTCAGCTCGATCAGCGCGGCGCGCACGGTGGCGCGGCTCGCCGCGAACTGGGCGGACAGGTCCGCCTCGACCAGCCGTTGGTTGGGCACGAACT
The DNA here is from genome assembly GCF_010550475.1 of Amycolatopsis sp. SID8362. Taxonomy (NCBI): domain Bacteria; kingdom Bacillati; phylum Actinomycetota; class Actinomycetes; order Pseudonocardiales; family Pseudonocardiaceae; genus Amycolatopsis; species Amycolatopsis sp. SID8362. Next base: position 357 of record NZ_JAAGNB010000837.1, on the reverse strand, counting down.
CACCGCGGACGATGGCGTCCCGGATGGCCGCCACCACCGAACGCTCCCCCGGCTGCCGGTCCGCAGCACTCTCGGTCATACCCTCGACTCCGATTTTGTTGACAATTTTGTCGAGCACATCGTGCACTCGATCGTAGCTGGCAAGGAGGATTCTGCTATGACCGGAACCATCGCGGTACTCGGATTGGGGGAAGCGGGCAGCGAACTGGCCCGCGACCTGGCGGCGGCCGGAGCGGTGGTGCGCGCGTACGACCCGGCGGTCACCGACGCGGCGGCCGGCGTCGTCGTGACCGGCTCCGAGGCCGACGCTGCCGAGGGCGCCGATCTCGTGCTCAGCGTGAACAGCGCGTCGGCGGC
>NZ_JAAGNB010000789.1:0-6731 GCF_010550475.1 Amycolatopsis sp. SID8362 | reverse complement strand
AGGGCGTGGCCGGTGACGGGCGGGTGGGCCGGAAGGCGACGAGCGCCACGCCGGGCGCCGACGTCATCGCGTGCGGGACGCCGCGGCCGAGCAGGACGACGTCACCCGCGCCGAGTTCGACCGGTTCGAAGCCCGGCTCGCCGGGCAACGGGGTCAGCCAGGCCGTGCCGTCGAGGACGACGTGGAACGCGGCGCCGGTGGTGTGGTCGAAGCGCAGGCCCCACGGCGCGTGCGCCTCGGTGTGCGCCGCGACCGGCGTGCCGGCACGCAGGGCGGTCAGTACGTCCGCGAGCACGTCCATGGAAACCACGATAGCGAGACGTTCGGACAACAGAACGCGCTTCTGAGCCATTCTGCGTCTCGTTCTCGGTCCATAGCTTGGTGGCATGACAGTTTGGGTTGAAGGAGCGACCGGCAAGGCAGGCCGGCGCGTGGTGGCCGCGTTGACGGCGGCGGGGGTGCCGGTCCGGGCCGCGAGCCGCCACCCCGGCGAGGCGCGCGGTTCGGTGACGCCGGTGCGGTTCGACTGGTACGACGAGACGACGTGGGCCCCGGCGCTCGGTGCCGCCGACGCGCTGTTCGTCAAGGGGCTGGACAGCGACGACAACGCCGCCGCGCTGGTCGCGCGGTTCCTCGACGCGGCCCCGGCCGGACGGGTCGTGCTCATGTCCGCGGCGGGGGTCGACCGCGGCCCGGACCACGCCCCGCGGCGGGCGGTCGAGCTGGCGGTGCAGAACTCGGGCAAGCGCTGGACCGTGCTGCGGCCGAACTGGTTCCTGCAGAACTTCGACGAGGACGAGTGGGTGTTCGCGAAGGCGCTTCGCGAGACGGGCGAGCTGTACGCGGGGAGCGGCTTGGTCGGGTTCGCCGACACGCGCGACCTCGCCGACGCGGCGGTCGCGGTCTTGACGTCACCGGGGCACGACGGCCGTGGCTACACGATCACCGGGCCCGAGGCGCTGACGTTCGAGGAGGCGGCGCGGGTGCTGGCGGCGGCGTCGGGGCGCCCGATCCGGTGGCGGGAGGTCACGCGCGCGGAGCACCGGGAGTACTTCGCGAGGTCGGGGCGGCCGGCGGCGTGGGTCGACCACATGCTGCACCTGTTCGAGCTGGTGAAAGCCGGGGTTTTCGCCTCGGTGACCGACGACGTGCGGCGGCTGACGGGGAAGGCGCCCCGCACGCTGGCGGCGTACGCCGAGCAGAAGTGGCGCCCGACGTCGCGGAGGTGACCACAGCGGGGGTCCGGGGGCGAAGCCCGCCGGGCGGGGCCCGGGGGTTGCACCCCCGGAAGACACGACGAGCGAGTCCGGCGAAGGCGCGAAGCGCCGAGCAGGACTCACCCAACTCGCTCGTGGGCCCGGAGAGACTCGAACTCTCACTGGCATGGACCTAAACCATGTGCCTCTGCCAATTGGGCTACGGGCCCCCAGCAAAGGGAAGCCTAGCGTGCGGCGTGGCCCGTGCGGCGGCGGTGGGGCGGTCGACTAAGTTGGGGCCCGGAAGACCCATCCGGCGAGGAGGACACGTGGCTCGCGACCCCGAGACGATCGAGCGTGAGATCGAGCAGGCCAGGACCGCTCTGGCGGCGACGCTCGACCAGCTCACCGTCAAGGCCGACCCCAAGAAGCTCGCCGACGCGGCCAAGGACGGCGTGCGCGCCAAGCTGGACAACCCGAAGGTGAAGTACCCGCTGATCGGTGGCGGGATCCTCGTGCTCGTCCTGCTGGTGCGCAAGCTCCTCAAGTAGCGCTCAGGCCTGTTTGGCCGGCGCCTTGCTCTCCGCGGCGGGCGCCGGCTCGGCGGGGGCCTTGCGGTCCTCGACGGCCTTGGGGAGCTGCTTGCTGGGCGGCAGCTGCGGCTTCTTGTCCGCGGCCTCCGTGGTCTGCTGCTTCGGCACGCTGCCGGGCGGCGGGACCTCGAGCGGCGGGAGCTTGGGGAGCGTCAGCCGCGCGGTCATGTAGGCGCTCGTGAAGTCCAGCGCACTGCCGTTGAGCAGGTGCACCACCGTCGCCTTGCCGTCGCCGAGCTCCTCGACCAGCTGGTCGGCCCGGTCGCGCGCGGCGATGATGCCCGGTGCCCTCGCGGTCAGCTCCTTGCCTTGGCCGCTGACCGTGATCGCCCAGTCGGCGTCTTCTTGGACGTATGTCGCCGTGATCGCTTCCACCATCTGCCTCACGCCCCTCTCCTCCACCACCATGCTTTACACAACCGTGACGCGGCTACCGCATTCCCATGACGCGGAACTCGCGCCCCCTCTCGGCTGCGAAAAGTCCAGCACACTTTCTACCGTGACTTCGATACCGTAGAGCAACTCTGTGTCACAGGACACGACAGCAGCGAGTAACGACCGAATGGCCTAATGCACTTGCAGGCTACCGTGCACGGTGCTTCAGGCCGCTCCACAGCACGTCCATGGCGTATTCGGTGGCCGTCGCGGGGTCCACTTCGTCGTGCTTCTCGCACCAGATCGCGAGCCGTTCGCAGGCGCCGACCACGAATTCCGCGGCCGCTTCGGCTCGCAGCTCGTCCTCGCTGTCGAAGTAGCCGCTCATCAGGGCGGCGATCAGGTCGGTCTGCTGGCGGCGGGTCTCCTCGACCTCGTCCGCGGCCGGCGTGCCGATCAGCGCCATCTCGTGGCGCAGCAGCGACCACGCCTGGCGCCGCTCCCGGATGAAGACGAAGAACGCGAGCAGGCCGCGGCGCAGCGCGTCCTCGGCCGTCGTCGCGCCGACCGTCGCCTGCTCGGTGACCGCGCGCAGCACCGCGCGCGACTCGCGGATGCAGGCCAGCAGCAGGCCTTCCTTCGAGTTGAAGTACTCGTAGAGCATCGGCTTCGAGACGCCCACCAGTTCCGCGATCTCGTCCATCGACGCCGCCGCGTAGCCGCGTGCCGCGAAAACCTCTTCGGCGACCTCGATCATCTGCCGTTCGCGCTCGGCCCGGGGCATGCGCTTGCGCTTCGCGGTCGTCATGGGCAACACTCTACCGGCAGTAACCTACTCTGAGTAAGATGGACGACGGGTAACAGGAACCGGGAGGCGTCATGGGCAACCGCACGGAGACCGGCGTCGTCATCGTCGGGACGGGCTTCTCCGGTCTCGGCATGGCGATCCAGCTGCGCAAGGAGGGGCGCGACGACTTCGTCATCCTCGAAAAGGCGCACGACGTCGGTGGCACGTGGCGGGACAACAGCTACCCCGGGTGCGCCTGCGACATCCCGTCGCACATGTACTCGTTCTCCTTCGAGCAGAACCCGGGCTGGTCGCGGGCGTACTCGCCGCAGCCGGAGATCTGGCGGTACATGCGCGAGGTCGCCGACAAGCACGGCCTGCGCCGCTTCATCCGGTTCGGTCAGGAGATGACCGGCGCCCGCTGGGACGCCGAAGAGAACCGCTGGCACGTCGCCACGAGGGGCGGCGACGAGTTCGTGGGGAACGCGCTGGTCGCCGGGGTCGGCGCGCTGCACCTGCCGATGGTCCCGGACCTGCCCGGCATCGAGAAGTTCGAGGGACCGGCGTACCACTCAGCGCAGTGGCGCCACGACGTCGACCTGAAGGGCAAGAAGGTCGCCGTGATCGGCACCGGCGCCAGCGCGGTCCAGTTCGTGCCGAAGATCGCGCCGGAGGTCGAGGAGCTGACGCTCTTCCAGCGGACGCCGCCGTGGATCATGCCCAAGGCCGACCACGAGATGTCCGGGCGCACGCGCGCGCTGTTCAAGGCGTTCCCGCCGGCTCAGCGCGCCTACCGGAACCTGCTGTACTGGATGCTCGAAGCGCGCGCGATCGGCTTCAACGGCCAGTCGTGGGTGATGAAGCTGGGGCAGCGGCTGGCCAAGCGCAACATCGACCGCGCGATCACCGACCCGGCCTTACGACGTAAGGTCACGCCGGACTACACCATGGGCTGCAAGCGCGTGCTCATTTCCAACGACTACTACCCGGCGCTCGCGCGGGACAACGTCGACGTCGTGACCGACGGCGTGCGGGAGGTCCGGGAGCACAGCGTCGTCGACGCGGCCGGGGTCGAGCACGAAGCCGACGTCATCATCTACGGCACCGGCTTCCACGTCACCGACGCCTTCGACGACCTGGAGATCGTCGGCCGCGACGGGCGCAACCTCGGCAAGGAGTGGGCGACCGAGGGGATGCGGACGCACCTCGGGATCACCGTCGCCGGCTTCCCGAACCTGTTCTTCCTGCTCGGCCCGAACACCGGTCTCGGGCACAACTCGGTCGTGTTCATGATCGAGGCCCAGATCTCCTACGTCGCGGAGGCGCTGCGGCTGGCCCGGGGGAAGGCCATCGAGCCCAAGCCCGAGGTGCAGGAGCGGTTCAACACCGCGATCCAGCGCAAGCTGGCGAAGGGCATCTGGACGCGCGGCGGCTGCAAGAGCTGGTACCTGGACGCCAAGGGCGTGAACCGGACGATCTGGCCCGGCTTCACCTGGCGCTACTGGCTGGACACGCGGAAGGTGCGGCGCGAGGACTTCCTGGTCGGCTGACGCTGCTCCGGTCGTGAGTGCTGAGTCGGGTTCTAACCCGACTCAGCACTCACGACCGGGCGGGATCAGCGGGAGACGTAGCGGCGGAGGCGGGCGATCAGCTCGACGGTCGGCAGCTCGCACAGCTCGGCCATGCGCTCCAGGGCGGGGAGGTCGAGCGCGATCTCGGCGCCGCCGTGGTCGCCGGCCTGCCGCAGCCGGTCCTCCGCCCAGCGGCGCAGCGGAAGCAGCTCGACGGACTCGTCGGCGACGACCTTGCGCAGGTCGACGCGGACCCGGCCGGGCTCGTCGACGAACACCCGGCGGTGCACCTTGGCCAGCAGGTCCTGGGGCAGCTCGTCCATCGCGACGCACAGCTCGACCAGCCGCACGACGGAGCACTGTCTGGTGCCCAGCTCGTAGGTGGCCAGCGTCTGCAGGGAAATCTCGCTCTGCAGGTGCTGGTTGAGCTCCTTGCGCGTCCAGCCGCGGCTGCGCCGCAGCTTGCGGAGCTCGTCCCCGAGGATCCGCTGGTACTCCTCGCCGTCGATCAGCACATCAATTTCCCCTGCCGTGCGCTCCCACGGCACCCGTACGGTTGTGACAACTTTCCCGTGCAGGTGCACCCTCACGTGTATGTAAGTGCGCGGGAGCTCGGCCCTTACGCGAATTCGGGCATGTCTTTGATACCGATTGCGCGAGTTAGGCCGAACGGGTTAACAGGGTCCCGGCGAGCGGGTCAGTTGACGCAGGGCACGCCTTCGGCCGTGATCGGCTTCTCCGTGTCGGCCGGCGGCGCCGCTGCCTGCGACGATGGCGCGCTGGACGCACCGGCGCCGGCGCCCGAGTTCGCCTCGGTAGCCGGGCCTTGGTAGTCGGCGCCGAGGAAGACCATCACGTGCCCGGCCTGGACGCTCTTGTCCTCTTGGATCGTCGGCGAGCCGCCCAGCGCGTCCGCGACGGCCTGGCCCTTGTCCTTGCCGCCCTTCGGCACCCAGATGACCGTCGTCTTGCGTGACGTCGCGTTCGCCGTGTCGCCGGAGGTGAAGCCCTTGCCTTCGAGGGTCTTGGCGACGCTCGCGGCCAGGCCGGTCTTGCCGGAGGCGTTGCGGACGTCGACCGTGGTCGCCTTGTTCGCGGGGTCGGCCTGCTGCGCCGGCGGCGCGGTCTGGCCCGGCTGCGGCCCGGCGAGGCTCTGGACGAACTGCTTCACCTCGGCCGGGTCGACCTGGATGGCCGTGCCGTCTTCGGGGGTCTTGTACTCGATGTTCTTCACCGGGATGGTGCGGAACTCGAGCTGGCCGCCGGTCAGGCCCTTCATCTGCTGGGCGAACCCGAAGATGTCCCAGTTCTGGTTGAGCACGACCGACTTCTTGATGGCGTCGATCAGGTCGTTGAGCTTCGACGGGTTGGTCAGCGTGCCCGCCGACAGCACCTTGCGCGCCATGCCCGCCATGAACACCTGCTGGCGCACGACGCGGTCGAGGTCGCCGTTGGGCAGGCCGTGGCGCTGCCGGACGAACTCGAGCGCCTCGACGCCGGAGATCGTGTGCTGGCCCTTGCTGAAGTTCGCGCCGGAGTACTGGTCCTTGACGTCGTTGTTCAGGCAGACGTCGACGCCGCCGATGGCCTTCGTGATGTCGCTGAAGCCGAGCAGGTTGACCGCGGCGTAGTTGTCGATGGTCGACCCGGTGAGCTTCTCGATGGTCGCGATGAGCTCCTTCGCCCCGGCCTGGTTGGCCTTGACGTCGAGCTCCTTCGGGTCGGTGACGCCCTCCTTCTGCAGGTCCTTGCGGGCCTGCAGCATCGCCCTGGCGTAGGCGGAGTTGATCTTGTGCTTGCCGTAGCCGGGGATCTCGACGTAGGAGTCGCGCGGCAGCGACATCGCGACGGCCTTGCTGCCGTCGTTCGGGATGTGCACGAAGATCAGCGAGTCGGTGTTGAGCTCGCCGTCGGAGTCGCCGGCGCGCAGCTCGTCGAGCACCTCGCGCGAGAGCGGGTTGCCCTGGGCGTCGGTGCGGCTGTCAAGGCCGACCAGCAGGATGTCGCGGGCGCCGTCGGCCGGCTTGTCGCCACCGCCGCCGTCACTGATCACGTTCGCGTAGTTCAGGCCGTTGACCAGGCCCTGCATGGCCGCCCACGCGTACCCGGTCAGGCCCATCACCAGCAGCGAGACGACGGCCAGCGCGATCTTCGCGCCGCGGAACGAGTTGCGGCGGCCCCGCGCGACCGGGCGCGGCTGGGGACGGCG
>NZ_JAAGNB010000750.1:0-2345 GCF_010550475.1 Amycolatopsis sp. SID8362 | reverse complement strand
CCCGCCACTCTCACCGCACCCGACCGGGTCGCGACCGTGGCCTCGCCCCGCTACGGCCAGGTCACCCTGTCGGCCTGGGACGCCCGGCATCGCCGGTTGATCCGCGATGGCTACTGGAAGGGGCATGACGGGCCGTTGCCGATCGTGGCCGGCACGGTGGTGCGGGTGGAGATCGAGCGGCTGCCCGGGGGCGGGACACCGGCCGGGGCGATGTGGTTGTGGCATGCCGGGCCTGCGGTGCTGGACCTGGTCACCATCTTCGCCGCTTATCAGCGGCGGTTCGACCTGGAACACACGTTCCGGTTCCTCAAGCAGGATCTCGGCTGGACCACACCGGCGCCGATGCTTCCCGACACGGCGTTGCGGTGGAGCTGGCTGGTGCTGGTCGCCTACACCCAGCTGCGGCTGGCTCGCGGCTGTGTCCGTGATCTGCGGCTGCCGTGGGAGAAACCCCAGCCCGCCGAGATGATGTCACCACGGCGGGTTCGACGGGATTTTCGGCGGGTTCGTGGGTTGACCGGCACCCCGGCCAACCCACCGAAACCCACCCGTCCCGGTCCCGGACGTCCCACCGGCTCCGCCCGGCCGCCCCGGACCCGCTATCCGACCTATCGCAAGAACAGCCGACGAGGCAAGAAGACCACCAAGAGTTAAAACTCAAGGAGTCATTCACTACGTTCGTGCCGGAGCCGGTTGGGCGGGCGGGGACCACACCAGCCGCGGGTCGGTCTGGACGAAGCTGCCGAGCAAGTGGTCGATCCGGGTCAGCACGTCGAGGTCCAGCCGGACGCCGCTCGCCTTCGCGTTCTCCGTGACTTGCTCCGGCGTGCTCGCCCCGGCCACCGTCGCGGCGACGCCCTCGTGCTGCAGCGTCCACGCCAGCGCGAGCTGCGCCATCGTCAAGCCCGCGTCGTCGGCGACGCCGCGCAGCAGCTCCACGCGCTCCAGCAGCTCCGGCATCAGCAACGGCCGCGCGTACGCCGGGCCGGCCGCGCGGGAGCCCGCCGGGATGCGGCCGTCGTGGTACTTGCCCGTGAGGACGCCCTGGGCGAGCGGCACCGACGCGAACTGCCCGACGCCGATCCGGTCGCACACCGGCATCACCTGCGCCTCCGCCACCCGCCACAGCATCGAATAGTGCGGCTGGTTGGCGATCAGCGGGACGTCGTGGCGCTGCGCGGCTTCGTCGGCCTGCAGCAGCTGCTCGGCCGTCCACTCCGACGTGCCGACGTACCGGACCTTCCCCTGCCGCACCAGGTCGGACAGCGCGAGGAACGTCTCCGCGACCGGCGTGCGGTAGTCGAAGCGCAGGAGCTGGTAGACGTCGATGTGGTCGGTCCGCAGCCGCCGCAGGGAGCCCTCGCACGACGCGATCACGTGCTTGCGGCTCAGCCCGGCGGCGTTCGGGCCCGGGCCCTCCGGCCAGAAGACGCCGGTGCACAGGACCAGTTCGTCGCGCAACGCACCGGAAAACGCCGCGCCGTACGCCTCTTCGGCCGCGCCGCCGTCCCACGCGGCCGCGGTGTGGAACGTCGTGATGCCGGCGTCCAGCGCCGCCGTGACGCAGCCGGGTTCGCCGTGCGTCAGCCAGTTGCCGTACGCGATCTCGCTGACGGCGAGCCCGCTCGCGCCGAGCCTGCGGTACTCCACTTCAGCCTCCCACGGCCATCTCGTCGATCCACGCGTCGACCGCGCCCGCCTTGCGCGCGAACGACTCCCGCACCGATTCGTGCGGCAGGATCAGGAACTCCTCCTTGCCGAGCCCGTGCACGACGGCTTCGGCGACGTCCTCGGGTTCGAGCAGCGGTGCCGCCGCCGCGATCGCCAGCGCGGCCGGGTGACCGGCGGCGATGCCGGGTTCGAGCAGCGCCGTGCGGACGCCGAGCGGGCACAGCGCGCTGACCCGGATCCCGCGGGGCCGGTAGGTGATCGCCAGCCACTCCGCGAGGCCGACGGCCGCGTGCTTCGTCACCGAGTACGGCGCGTCGCCCGGGGTGCCCAGCAGGCCGGCAGCCGACGCCGTGAGCAGCAGGTAGCCTTCGCCGCGCGCGAGCATCGACGGCAGCACGGCCTGGGCGGCGTGGACGTGCTGCAGCACGTTGATCTCCCAGGACTTCTGCCACTGCTCGTCGGACGCGTGGACGCCGGTGCCGAACGCCGCGCCGGCGTTGGCGCAGAACAGGTCCACCGGGCCGAATTCGGCGCGGGCGGTCGCGACCAGCGCCTTCAGGTCCTTTTTGGACGTCGCGTCGGCGGTCGCCGCGACGGCCCGCCCGCCCGCGGTGGCGATCTCGTCCGCCACCCGGGCCGCGCCGGCGGCGTCCACGTCGGACACCACCACGCCC
>NZ_JAAGNB010000699.1:0-4654 GCF_010550475.1 Amycolatopsis sp. SID8362 | reverse complement strand
TCGGCGCGTACGGCACCGCGCCCTGGGGCACCGGCGTCAGCACGCCGAGCGCCTCGGACCCGACCCCGCTGTCGGTCGCGACCGCCACGGTCGGGCAGCGGGTCAACCCCCTCGGCGTCGACCCGGCGCAGCCGCGGTTCGGCTGGAAGCTGGGTTCGGCCGCGCCGCAGCAACGGCAGTCCGCGTACCAGATCGTGGTGTCCACCGGCGGAACGGACGTCTGGGACAGCGGCCGCGTCGCTTCGGCCCAGCAGGCCGATGTGCCCTACGGCGGCCCGGCGCTCGGCTCGCTCACGGCGTACACCTGGCGCGTCCGCGTCTGGGACGGCCAGGGCCGGCAGAGCGGCTGGAGTGCGGTGCAGCGCTTCGAAACCGCGTTGCGCACGCCGTCGGCTGAGTGGACCGGCGCGTTCGTCGGCCGCGCCACCGCGGGCCCGGACCTCGCCGGCGCGAGCTGGATCTGGTACCCCGAAGGCGATCCGCTCGGCGGCGTACCCCCGGCGACCCGGTTCTTCCGCAAGACCTTCGACCTGGCCGCGCCGGGCAAGGCGACGCTGGTCGTCACCGGCGACGACACCGCGACCGTGTGGGTCAACGGCACGAAGGTCAGCGACTCGCCGCGGGTGACCGACTCGTGGAAGACGGCGGCCGTCGTCGACGTCGGCGGTCTCCTCACGGCGGGGTCCAACACGATCGCGATCAGCGCCGAGAACACCACGCAGAGCCCGGCCGGGCTGATCGCCAAGCTGACCGTCCAAGGTGGACCCACCGTGCTCACCGACGGCTCGTGGAAGGCGAACCAGACCGGGCCGGACGGCTGGGAGCAGCGCGGGTTCGACGACAGCTCGTGGACCGGCGCCCGCGCGCTGACCACGTACGGCACCGGCCCGTGGGGTGCGAACGTCGCCGTGTCCGCGCCCTCTCCCCTGCTGCGCAAGAGCTTCACCGTCTCGAAGCCGGTGGCGAGCGCGCGGCTGCTCACCACCGCGCTCGGGCTGCAGGAGACCCACCTCAACGGCGCCAAGGTCGGCACCGAGGTCCTCGCGCCCGGCTGGACCGACTACGCGAAACGCGTCCAGTACCGCGTTTCCGACGTCACCGGGCAGATCCGCCAGGGCGAGAACGCGCTGGGCGCGATGCTCGGCAACGGCTGGTACTCCGGCAGCGTCGGCATCGCCGGCAGCCAGAAGTACGGCACCGAGCCGTGGTACTCGGCGCAGCTGAAGCTGACCTTCACCGACGGGACCGGCACGACGATCGCGTCCGACGGCAGCTGGAAGACCACCGACGGCCCGATCCGCGCCGACGACCTCTACCAGGGCGAGACCTACGACGCCCGGCTCGTGCCGTCCGGTTGGGACCGGCCGGGCTTCGACGACCGGGCGTGGGCCGCACCGCGTGTGCGCTCCGGCGCGAAGCCGAACCTGGTGTCCCAAGTGGACAACGGCGTCACGGTGCAGCAGGAGTTCAAGCCCGTCGCGTGGACGCAGCCGAAGCCCGGCGTGTGGGTGGCCGACCTCGGCCAGAACTTCTCCGGCTGGAACCGGCTTTCAGTGACCGGGCCGGCGGGGACGACGGTGACCGTGCGGCACGCCGAAGTGCTCAACCCGGACGGCACGATCTACACGACGAACCTCCGCGCGGCGCAGGCGACCGACCGCTTCACGTTGGCGGGCACCGGGTCCGCGGAGACGTACGAGCCGCGGTTCACCGTGCACGGCTACCGGTACGTCGAGCTGACCGGCCTGCCGTCGGCCCCGACGGCGACGACGTTGACCGGCCGGGCGATGTGGACGTCCGGTGCGCAGACGGGCACGTTCACGACGTCGAACGCGCTGGTGAACCAGTTGCAGCACAACATACTGTGGGGTGAGCGCTCGAACATGCTGTCCGTCCCGAGCGACTGCCCGCAGCGCGACGAGCGGCTCGGCTGGACCGGCGACATCGGGATCTTCGCCGGCACTTCGACGTTCAACCTCGACGTGGCGAACTTCCTCGGCAAGTTCAGCGACGACCTGGTCGACGCGCAGCACGACGACGGCTCGTTCACCGACGTCGCGCCGGGCGTGCTGGGCGGCTCGGGCACGGCGGGCTGGGGCGACGCGGGCGTCATCGTGCCGTACACGCTGTGGCAGCGCTACGGCGACACCGGCGTGATCGACGAGCACTTCGCCGCGATGGTGAAGTGGGTCGAGTACCTGCGCTCGACGTCCGGCGCGGACCTGATCCGCGACCACCAGACGTACGGGGACTGGCTGAACGTCAACGACAACACCGCGCAGGACCTGATTTCGACGGCGTTCTTCGCGTGGTCGTCGAGGCTGGTGTCACGGATGGCGGCGGCGACCGGGCGGACGGCGGAGGCGACGAAGTACGGGACGCTGGCCGACCAGATCGGCGCGGCGTTCACCAGCCGGTTCACGCAGGCCGACGGGACCGTCGGGTCGGGTTCGCAGGCCGGGTACGTCCTGGCGCTGGCGTTCGGCCTGCTCCCGGCGTCCCGCGTCCAGCCGACGGCGGACAAGCTGGCCGCGCGCGTGGCGGCGGCGGGCGGCCACCTGAGCGTCGGGTTCCTCGGCGTCGAGAACCTGCTGCCAGTGCTGGCCGCGCACGGCCACGCCGACGTCGCGTACCAGGTACTGCTGCAGCCCGACTTCCCCGGCTGGGGCTACATGATCGGCCACGGCGCGACCACGATCTGGGAGCGCTGGGACGGCATCAAACCCGACGGCACGTTCAACGACCCGGGCATGAACTCGTTCAACCACTACGGCCTCGGCTCGGTGGGCGACTTCCTGTATCGCTCGGTCGGCGGGCTGTCGCCGTCGTCCCCGGGTTACGCGTCGCTGCTGGTGGCGCCGCGCCCCGGTGGTGGCTTGACGTCGGCGAAGTCGGCGTACGAGACCCCGTACGGCGGCGCGGTCAGCGACTGGTCGGTGTCGGCCGGGACGTTGACGCTGAAGGTGACGGTGCCGGCCGGGTCTTCGGCGACGGTGCAGGTGCCGACGTCGAACCCGGGCGCGGTGGCGGCTCCCGCTCAGGCCGTGCCGTCCTCGCCGGGGACGTACTTCGTGCCGGCGGGTTCGTACGTGTTCACGGCTCCCGCGTAGGGAGTTCAGCCGGTGCCGCCTCCTTCGCGGGGCAGCACCGGCCGCACGGCGAATTTCAGGTGGAAGTTGTCGAGCGTCGCCGGGAGCGGGCGGTCCGGGGCCAGCACCGGGCCCGTCGTCTGCTCGAACGCGTGGCTCCGCAGCAGGTTCGCCAGCAGCGTGCTCACGCAGAACTGGACCAGGTCACGGCCCGGGCAGATCGCCGGGCCGGCGCTGAACGGGACGAGCGCCGGGTTGGCGGCCGCGCGGCCGTCGAGCCAGATGTCCGGGTCGAAGCGGTCGGCGTAGGGCAGGTCGGCGTCGCGGTGGAAGAACGGGGTGAAGACCAGGACGGTCGTGCCCGCCGGGCCCCACGACGTCTCCTCCGTGCTTTCGCGCAGCAGCATCGGCGTCGTGGGCCACAGGCGGATCGCGTCCAGCACGCACGCCCGCAGGTAGCTCAGCTGGTGCGGCTCCCCCGGGTCGGTCCCGGCGATCTCTTCGCGGGCGCGGTCCGCCGCCGCCGGGTGGGATGCCAGCAGGGCCAGGGTCCGGAGGGTCACCATGCCCGCCGCGTCGAAGGCGAACAGCCAGTGCGCCACCTGGTCCGCCGCGGTGCCGTCGCCGGGCGTGGCCGCGATCGCCGCGGCCAGGCTGCCCGGCTCCGCGCGCTCGAGGTGGGCGGTCAGCCGGTCGTGGAACTCGGCGCGCAGCCGGTTCCGCCGCGGGTGCAGGTACGCCCAGTTGGCGTCGAGACGAAGCCGTTCCAGCTGGTCGGTGAGGGTTTCGTCGTCGCGGGCGCCCTCGCCCAGCACGATCCGCCGGACCAGGCGCCACCAAACGACGTTGAAGCTGTCCCAGGTCAGCTCACCGGCGGTGGTCAGCGCGGCGGTCTCCTCGGCGATCGCGCGGGCGAACGGCGCCGCCAGCTCGTGCAGCGGACGGCCCGGTTCCAGCACGGCCTCGGAGAACGCCCGCCGCGGGCCACGCTCGCCGGCGGGCGAGATCAGCACGCCGTGCGGCTGGAAGTGCCCCAGCGCGGCTCGTTTCTCCACTGTGGACGGACTGAACGGCGTCGGTGCGGCCGCCAGCACCGCGCCGACGTCTTCGGCGGACAACGCCAGCTCCACCGAGCGGCCGGGCACGCGCAGCTTCAGCGGCCGCCCGCCGTGCCGGTCGCGCAGGCGCGTCAGCATCTTGACGGCCGGGCGGTCGACCTGCAGCTTCTCCGCGACGGCCATCGCTCGCGGCCGGCGTTTGATCACGCCGCCGGCCAGCGTGGGCAGCGCCACGCCGAACCCGATCCGGATCGTCTCGGCCACCGAAGCGGTGTCGGGCCTCTCCTGGGTAGTCGTCATGAGGCGCGGCTACCCGCACCGCTCGCGGCGGAAACGCCGTCAGCGGCGCAGGGCGACGTTCAGCACGTCCCCGGCGTGGTCGAGGCAGTCCGCGCAGATCACCGCGTCCCGCGCGGCGCAGTCCACGCGCAGCAGCGGACGCCGGAGGCCGAGGAACGTCCGGCGCTCGCGGCGGCCGCAGAAGTCGCAGACCGCGGCCAGCGGCGA
>NZ_JAAGNB010000640.1:0-3772 GCF_010550475.1 Amycolatopsis sp. SID8362 | reverse complement strand
CTTCACGCCGCCGCTGGAGCCCGGGAGGTTGACGACCAGGGTCCGCCCGGCCACGCCCGCGACACCGCGCGACAGCACCGCGGTGGGCACCTTCGGCAGCCCGGCCGCGCGGATCGCGTCGGCCACGCCCGGCAGCTCGTGGTCCAGGACGGCGCGGGTGACATCCGGGGTGCGATCGGTCGGCGAGATGCCGGTGCCGCCGGTGGTGAGCACGACGGCGACGCCGTCCGCGAGCGCCGCCCGCAGCGCGACCCCGACCGGCTCGCCGTCCTCGACGACGACCGGCGCCGGCACGTCGTACCCGCGTCCGGCCAGCCAGGCGACGATCACCGGCCCGGTCTTGTCCTCGTAGACGCCCTTCGCGGCGCGGTTCGACGCCACGATCACCCGCGCGCTGCGCTTCACGGCCGCTCCCAGGTTCCGGTCTTGCCGCCGTCCTTGCGGAGCAGGCGGACCTCGTCCAGCGTCGCCGCCGGGTCGACGGCCTTGATCATGTCGTGCAGCGTCAGCCCGGCGACCGCCACCGCGGTCAGCGCCTCCATCTCGACGCCGGTGACGTCGGTGGTCTTGGCCGTCGCACGGATCCGGACCTCGGCCTCGCCCAGCTCGAACTCCACCTTCACCCCGGACAGCGCGATCTGGTGGCACAGCGGGATCAGCTCGGGCACCCGCTTGGCACCCATGATCCCGGCGATCCGCGCGGTGGCGAGGGCATCGCCCTTGGGGAGGCCGTCGCTCGCGAGCAGCCGGAGCACCTCGGCGGTGGTCCGCACGGTCCCGGCCGCGAGCGCGGTGCGCGCGGAGGCGGTCTTGCCGGAGACGTCGACCATCCGGGCGGCGCCGGTCTCGTCGACGTGGCTGAGTTCACTCACAAGCCGAGGCTACTTCCGGCACCGGCGGGCGGGTCGGCGTGACCCCTTGATTCAGGATCTCGGAATCTGATAATCTGAATCCCGTGATCGAACTGTCCGCTTCCGAGGCCTCCAGGTCGTTCTCGGCCGTGCTCGACGAGGCGGAGAACGGCGAAACGATCGCCGTCACCCGCAATGGCAAGCGGGTCGCGCTGATCACGCCCGCCCCGCACACGAACGGCGTCGCGGTGTGCGCGGTGTTCCACCGCTGGGCCGGAAAGCTCGACGTCGACGACCGGTTCGCGGAGAACGTGGCCAAGGTCCGCGAGACGGCGTCGGCCGAGCTGGACAGCGACCCGTGGCACGACTGATCCTCGACACCGGAATCCTCATCGACGCCGCCCGCGGCCGGCTGCCGTCGGGAGCCATCGGGGATGACGATGACGTCGCCGTTCCAGCGCTGGTGGTCACGGAGTACCAGGTAGGCCTGCTACTCGACCCGAACCCGGCGCGGCGGGCGGCGCACAGTGCGTTTTTGGCTGAGCTGCTGGCTGTGACGCCGGTTGTCGATTACTCGGCGAGTGTGGTCGAGCATCATGCCGAGCTGCTAGCTCATCTCCGGCGGGGTGGGCAGGTGCGTGGGGCGCACGACCTGATCATCGCGGCGACCGCTCGGGCTACTGGCCGGGTTTTGGTGACCACGGATGGGCGGGCGCGGTTCGAGGATCTTCCGGAGGTCGAGGTGCGGGACTTTCCTCTCATCACATAGCAGGAAAGTCCCCTTCAGCTCACCTTCCGGGATCCTCCGAAGTGATGACTCAGCGCTGCTCGGCGCGCACGGCCTTGCGCACGGCCTCGGCGACCGCCGGCGCCACCGCGCTGTCGAACACGCTCGGGACGATGAACGACGCGTTGAGCTTGCCGTTGTCCACGACGTCGGCGATCGCGTCGGCCGCCGCGAGCAGCATCGAGTCGTCGATGTTGTGCGCGTGGGCGTCCAGCAGGCCGCGGAACACGCCCGGGAAGGCCAGGACGTTGTTGATCTGGTTCGGGAAGTCGCTGCGGCCAGTGGCCACGACCGCGGCGTGCTTCTGCGCTTCCAGCGGGTCGATCTCCGGGTCCGGGTTGGCCAGCGCGAAGACGACGGCGTCCTTGTTCATCGTCGCGACCTGCTCGGCGCCGAACAGGTTGGGCGCCGAGACGCCGATGAAGACGTCCGCGCCGGCCAGCGCCTCGTGCAGGGTGCCGCTGACCTGCTCCTTGTTCGTGTGCGACGCGATCCACGTCAGGTTGTCGTCGAGGTTGCCGCGCGCCGAGTGGACGATGCCGTCGATGTCCGCGGCGACGATGTCGCCCGGGTTCTTGTGCAGCAGCAGGCGGATGATCGCCGAGCCGGCCGCGCCGACGCCGCTGACCACGATCTTGCAGTCCTCGATGTTCTTGCCGACCACGCGCAACGCGTTGCGCAGCGCGGCCACCACGACGATCGCGGTGCCGTGCTGGTCGTCGTGGAACACCGGGATGTCGAGCTGCTCGCGCAGGCGCTTCTCGATCTCGAAGCAGCGCGGCGCCGCGATGTCCTCGAGGTTGATGCCCGCGTACACCGGGGCCAGCGCCTTGGCGATCATGATGATCTCTTCGGTGTCCTGGGTGTCCAGGCAGACCGGCCACGCGTCGACGTCGGCGAACTTCTTGAACAGCGCCGCCTTGCCCTCCATCACCGGCAGCGCCGCGGCCGGGCCGATGTTGCCGAGGCCGAGCACGGCCGAGCCGTCGGTGAGCACCGCGACCGTGTTGCGCTTGATGGTCAGCCGGCGCGCGTCCTCGGGGTTGTTCGCGATGGCCTGGCAGACGCGGGCGACGCCCGGGGTGTAGGCGCGGGAGAGGTCGTCACGGTTGCGGAGCGCGACCTTGGGCGTGACCTCGATCTTGCCGCCGAGGTGGATCAGGAACGTCCGGTCGGAGACCTTGCGGACCTTGACGCCGGGCAGCGAATCGAGCGTCTGCGTGATGTCGTTCGCGTGGTTCTCCGACAGCGCGTTGGCGCTGATGTCGACCACGATCGAGTCGGAGTGCGACTCGACGACGTCGAACGCGGTCAGCACGCCGCCGACGCGCCCGACGGCCGTGGTGAGGTCACCGGCCGCGCTGGACGAGGCCGGGGCCTCGACCCGGACGGTGATCGAATATCCGGGACCGGGAACCGGCATGGCACTTACCCCCGCATGGGACAGGTCGGGCAGGACGGGAGCGAACCTACTCCCGTGACCGCCCTCACGAGGGGCCGATACCGGTACTGACCAGTAACTATGCGATCAGCGGTTGATCTCGGTCTCGGGGTGCACGTAGGGCACCGAGTCGAGCGGGAACGTGATGTCGCCGAACGGCGACAGCGAGCCCTGGCGGTCGGACGCGAGCTCGGTCACGGGGTGCTCGCCGGCCTCGCCCGGCCAGGTCGGGTCGACGCCCTTGTGCTTCTTCTCACCCTTGGCCACAACGTCCTCCACAGCTGCGCTCGGTTCTCCGACCACAGTCTGCCTGAGCCCGGCGGCGCTGTCGCAACCGCCCGGTATCCTGGTCGTCTATGCCCGCGACCTCCCTGGCGGACTGGCTGCGCGCGGAGTCCGACGGCGCACTCACCGAACTGCTCCGCACGCGGCGCGACCTGTCCACGCCCCCGCCCTCCGACAGCACGGTGCTGGCCACCCGGGCCGGCACGCCGGGCTCGGTCGCGCGTGCCTGCGAAGACCTCGACAGCTTCACGCTCGCCGTGCTCGAGGCCTGCTTGCTGGCCGGCGCGGACCGCGACCCGGTGCCGGTCGAAGACGTGGCGAAGCTGGTCGGCACCGACGTCGCCGAGCCGCTGGGCCGGCTGCGCAAGCGGGCGCTGGCCTGGGGCGCCGACGACGCCGTGCGCGTGC
>NZ_JAAGNB010000589.1:0-4251 GCF_010550475.1 Amycolatopsis sp. SID8362 | reverse complement strand
GACGAAGTCGCCTCGCGCGTCTCGGCGGCCGGGCGCCGCGCGGTGCCCGTCCCCGGCGACCTCTCCTCCCCCGACGCCGCGGCCGCGCTGGCCGCCACGGCGGTGGCGGAGTTCGGGCGCCTCGACCTCGTGGTCAACAACGTCGGCGGTACCTACCCGCGGCCCCTGCTCGAGACCACCGCGGAGTTCCTGGAGGAAGCGTTCCGCTTCAACGTGGCGACCGCGCACGCCCTGACCGCGGCGGCGGCCCCCGCCCTGCTGGAGACGGGCGGCTCGGTCGTCAACATCTCGTCGGTGATGGGCCGCGTCTCGGGCCGCGGCTTCGCGGCGTACGGCACGGCGAAGGCGGCCCTGGCCCACTACACCCGCCTGGCGGCCGCCGACCTGGCCCCGAAGGTCCGGGTGAACGCGATCTCGGTGGGCTCGGTGGCGACGTCGGCGCTGGAGATCGTGGTGGGCAACCCGGAGCTGAAGGCCAAGATGGAGTCGGCGACCCCGCTGCACCGGATCGGCGAAGCGGAGGACATCGCGGCGACGGTGGTCTTCCTGGCCTCGCGGGCCGGCGGGTACATCACCGGCAAGATCCTCGAGGTCGACGGCGGGTTGCAGGCCCCCAACCTGGAGCTGGGCCTGCCCGACCTCGGCTGACCTGCCCCGCCTGGCAGGGCGGCGCCCGGTCATTTCTTGACTTCCAATCAAGAGGCTTCTAGCCTTCGCGTCCACCGGCTCTTGATTGTGAGTCAAGAGGGCTTACTTGAGGCAGGCGATGGAAACTTCGGTGCGGCGGGACGTGTGGTTCGAGTCCGGGGGCGTGCGGTGCGCGGCGTGGCTGTACACGCCGGCGACGGAAGGCGGGCCTCGGCCGTTGGTGGTCATGGCGCACGGGCTGGGCGCGGTGCGGGAGTGGCGGCTGGACGCGTTCGCGGAGCGGTTCGCCGCCCAGGGGTGGATGGTGCTCGTGTTCGACTACCGGTACCTGGGGGCCAGCGAAGGATCTCCGCGGCAGTTGCTCGACATCGGCGACCAGCTCGACGACTGGCGGGCCGCACTGGCCTACGGCCGGTCCCTCCCGGAGGTCGACCCGGACCGGATCGCGGTGTGGGGAACCTCGTTCGGCGGCGGGCACGTGCTGCGCATCGCGAGCGAGGACCACGACCTGGCCGCGGTGGTGGCCCAGTGCCCGTTCACCGACGGGCCGGCGTCGTTGCTCTCCCGGTTCCGGGCCGGCCCGGTGAGCATGGCCGCGCTGGTCATCGCCGCCGTGCTCGATGTCGTCGGGTCGGTTTTCGGCGCGAAGCCCGTGCTGGCTCCGGTGGTCGGTCTGTGGTGGATGCCCGCCTTCCTGGTGTCGCCCACCGCGATCACCGCGGCGTCCAAGCTGATCCCGGCGGGGTCCCGGCTCTCGCCTCGCACCGCCGGGGTCCTCACCCGGATCCCGGCCGTGGGCAAGGGATTGTCGGCGACCGTCGAGACGGGCGGGCCGCCGTTCCGCCCCGGCGACACCGCTGTCGGCCGCGACACGATCTGGGGTGTCATGACGGGCCCGGACGGTGGCGGCGACAGCGCCAACGCGATCGCGGCCCGGCTCGCGTTGCGGTTACCGCTGTACCGGCCCGGCAAAGACATGCGCAAGATCGCCGCGGCGACCCTGGTGTGCGTGTGCGACGACGACCGCGCCGCGCCCGCACGCACCACGGCCCGCCTTGCGGCCGGGCAGGACCACGTCCAGGTCAACCACTACGACGGTGACCACTTCGACATCTACGTCGGCGACCTGTTCGAGCGTGCCGTCGCGGACCAGATCCGGTTCCTCGCGGCGCGGTTCACGGCCGCGGCGGACCGGTAGCCGGCACGGCGGCGATGCCGCGGGCACTGCGCACCAACGTCTCGACGACGGCGCGATCGCCCGCGTCGTCGCCCGCGTGGGTCAGCATCCCTTCGACGACGAACACCCCGATCCGGGTCATCGCGTCCCGCTCGGTCTCCGGCACGCCCAACGCGGCCAAGTGCCACCGCAGGATCGCCTCCACCTGCGCGTGGAAGCCGTCGTGCCACACCCGCAGCGACTCCGATGCCGCGACCCTGGCGTGCACCGTCGTGATCAGCCGGTCGACCCGGCGCAACTCGGTGACCGCCCACAACAGCTGCTCGACCGGCGATCCGGCCGAGCGTTCCGCCACGCCGGCCAGGAACCGCGCGAACAGCGCGTCCAGAACGGCGACCAGTACCTCGTCCTTGTCCTTGAAGTACCAGTAGACGGTGTTGGAGGTCACCCCCGCCTCGCGCCCGATCCGCGCCACCGTCGTGGGGTCGTAGCCTTCGTCCACGAACAACCGGGTGGCCGCGGCGACGATCTCACCGCGCTTCTCTTCCCGGTCCTGCGGACGTCGGTTACGGGGCATCCCTCAGCTGTCGCCGGTCTTCTTCGGTTCCTCGGCCGGTGCGTCCTCCGAGGCCGGCGTCTCGGGGGCGTCGGCCGTCACCTTCGCGTGCTCCGGCTCCTCGGCGGTCACGGGGGTCTCGTCCGGGCCGGGCGCGTCCTTGCTCACCAGCGTCTCCGGCAGCTCCCGCGGCCCCCGCTTGCCGGCGAGCACGAAGTACACCACCGCCGCGACGAACAGCAGGATCGACGTCCACACGTTCACCCGCAGGCCGAGGATGTGGTTCGCGGTGTCGGTCCGCATCATCTCGATCCAGCCGCGGCCCACCGTGTAGCCCGCGACGTACAGCGCGAACGCCCGCCCGTGGCCGAGCTTGAACTTGCGGTCCGCCCAGACGACCAGCAGCGCGACCAGCAGGTTCCAGATCAGCTCGTACAGGAAGGTCGGGTGCACCGGGCTCTCCGGCAGCGGGATGTGCCCCGTCGCGACGCCGTTGAGCAGGTTGTCCGGGTCCTCCGGGTTGAAGCGCTGGTAGACCTCCAGGCCCCACGGCAGGTCGGTGTGCGCGCCGTAGAGCTCCTGGTTGAAGTAGTTGCCGATGCGGCCGATGGCCTGCGCGACGACGATGCCCGGGGCGATCGCGTCCGCCATCGCCGGCAGCGGGATGCCTTTGCGGCGGCAGGCGATGAGCGCGCCGACCGCGCCGAGGGCGATGGCGCCCCAGATGCCGAGGCCGCCGTCCCAGATCGCGAACGCGTTCCAGGGGTTCTTGCCCTCGGTGAAGTACAGCTCGGGGTCGGTGATCACGTGGTACAACCGGCCGCCGACCAGGCCGAACGGCACCGCGAACACCGCGACGTCGATCACCGTGCCCTTGGTGCCGCCACGGGCCGCCCAGCGCCGCTCGCCCCACCAGATCGCCACGATGATGCCGGCGATGATGCACAGGGCGTACGCGCGGAGCGGGATCGGTCCCAGGTGCCAGACCCCCCGGTCGGGACTGGGGATCGTCGCGAGGTAGGCGCTCATCACGCGGCCACCGTAGCGCTAAGGCGCCGGAGCATCCAAGGCGGCCAGGTACCCCGCCACCAGCGCGTGCGCGACCTGGGTGACGGCTTCGTCACGCGGGAGGAAGCGTTCGTCGTGCAGGCTGGGCACGCCCGCGGTGTCGCCGAGGCCGACGAACAGCATCAGGCCGCGGGTCGCGCCGCCGCAGTAGTGGGCGAAATCGTCGGCGCCGAACGACCGGAACTTGTCGTCGACGCCGAAGCCGGCGTGCCGGAGCCAGCCCTGCGCGCCCACCGCCAGCCCGGCGTCGTTGTCCAGCACCGGCTCGCAGGGGCTGATCTCCAGCTCGGCGGTGCAGCCGTACGCCTTCGCGGTGCCGTGCACGATGTCCGCGAGATCCCGGAGCGCCTTCTCACGGTCCTTTTCGCGCATCACCCGCAGCGAGCCGAACGCGGTCGCGCTGTTCGGGACGACATTGGCCGCCGTGCCGGCCTGAATCCGTCCGATCGAGCAGACCGCGCCGAACACCGGGTCGATCCGCCGCGACGCGAGCTGCTGCAGGCTCACGACCAGCTGCGCCAGCGCCAGGATCGGGTCGCGCAGCAGGTGCGGGTAGCCGGCGTGACCGCCCTGACCCTCCAGCGTCACCTCGAACTCGTCGGTGGACGCGTTCACCGGGCCCGGCACCGCGGCGACGACGCCGTGCGCGATCCGCGGCTGGACGTGCGCGCCGATCACCGCCTCGACGCCGTGGGCGGCCAGCACGCCGGACTCGACGACGTCGAGCGCGCCCGGCGGCGAAGTCTCCTCCCGCGGCTGCAGCAGCGCCAGGATGGGCCGCGGGACACCGACGCGGACCGCC
>NZ_JAAGNB010000546.1:0-3546 GCF_010550475.1 Amycolatopsis sp. SID8362 | reverse complement strand
CTCGCCACGCCCAGCGCCGGGGCGAGCGCGGCCCAGCTGACCCCGCCGGCCCGTGCCGCCGCGATCAGCTCTGGCTCCCACGAACCGAGCTGATCGCGCAACGCCCGCAACCGGGTCAGCGCACCGAGCACGTCGTCGGGTGCCGCGCTGCCGGCCCGGGCCGCACCCACGACGTCACTGATTCCGCGTAGCTCTTCGTCCTGCATTTGTCATCCTATCGACGACGTCACACTTGTCATCTAATCGATGACATGCTAGAAAAGTAGTGCGTGTTGACGCAAGACGACCCTGGAGGTGGAACCCCGATGTTGATGCGCACCGACCCGTTCCGCGAACTGGACCGCTTCGCCCAGCAGGTGTTCGGCACCCCGGCGCCGGGCACGTGGTCCAAGCCCGCCCCCATGCCGCTGGACGCCTACCGCGCCGGCGACGAGTTCGTGGTCAGCTTCGACCTCCCCGGCGTCGACCCCGGCGCCATCGAGCTCGACGTCGAACGCAACGTCCTGACCGTCAAGGCCGAACGACGTCCGCTGCCGACCGGCGACGACGTCCGGCTGCAGATCTCGGAACGGCCGCTGGGCGTGTTCTCGCGGCAGCTGTTCCTCGGCGACACCCTCGACACCGACCGGATCGCCGCCGACTACGACCAGGGTGTGCTCACCCTGCGCATCCCGATCGCCGAGCGGGCCAAGCCCCGGCGCATCGCGGTCACCGGCGCGAAGACCGAGCGGCAGCAGATCCAGGCCTGACCCCCGGTACCGCCGGGTGGCCGGACCGGTCCGGCCACCCGGCTTTCGCGCACGAAGGACACGTCCATGACCACCCCGCTGCACCTCGGCCGGGGCAGCCACCCGGCCCTGGCCACGCTCCACGACTACCTGACCGAAGTCACCGCCGCCCTGGGCATCGGCATGGAGTCGTGCACCGTCGACCACGACACCCCGGTCTCCGCCTACGTCGCCCTCGACCAGCGCCTGCCCGGCTACCCGGACCGCGACGTCGCCCTGCTCTGGGACGAAGTCCACGGCTGGTCCGCCGCCGTCGAAACGCACTCCGGCGAAGACCTGATCGTCCTGCGGTACCTCGGCGGCACGACCGTCACCCCGGCACCGGCGCGGATCACGCGCTTCCTCACCGCGCTGCAGGAGGACGACCACCGCATCGGCCGCCTCGACCCGCCGGTCCTGCGCACCGCCACCGGCTTGGACGAGCTGCGCACGACCCTCCGGGACCGGAGGGCGGCATGACGCTGCCCTTGCCGACCAGCTTCGCGCTCACCCTGCGCGGCTACGACCGCGAGCAGGTCGACGAGCACCTCGCCGAAACCCAGGAGGAGCTGCGGCTGCTCACCCTCGACCGCGACGCCGCGCTCGCCGAAGCCGAAACCCTGACCCGGCGGCTCGAAGCGGCCCGCACCGAAAACGACCGGCTGCGCGCCCGCTTGGACCGCCTCGCCGCCACCCCGGCGGATCCGGCGGCGGTGGGCGACCGCGTCCGGCGGATGCTCGAACTCGCCCGCGCCGAGGCTGACACCATCGTGGCCAACGCCCGCCGTCGCGCCGACGCGATCCTGGAGCAGGCCACCGCGGCGGAGCGGCGCGTCGCGGTCCGGTTGCGCGCGATCGACGACTACCTGGCCCGTGCGGAGCACCTGCTCGCCGAGGAAGCCGAGCCTGCGGTGCGCGCCAAGCACCTCACCGCCGCGTGAGGCCGGAAGCCGCGGCGAGGGGGCTCGGCAACGTCGCGGCGGCTCGCTCGGCGGCGAACCCGAATATGCTGGAGGCGTGTGGAAGGCGCCGATCACCGCAGCCGAGGCGCTGCCCTACGTCGTGGACGCGGCGCGGCGGGAAGGCTACCTCGGGCTCATGGTCATCCTGGCCCGCACCGCGGAAGCGCGCCTTCTGCACGGCGAGCTGATCCAGGACTGGACCAGCATCCACGACGTCACCGGCCAGCGCATCGCCGTGCTCTGCCCGGATCCGGAGTTCCTGCCGAGCGAGCGAATGCGGCACTCCTCGAGCGAGTACTGGACCCGGCTGACCATCGACGATGCCGCCGAGCTGCCCTTCACCCGGTTGCTGGTCCCGGGGCGGGGTCGGCTTCCCATCGGCCGGATCGCCCCGCTGCGGCCAGATTCGGCCGACGCTCAGCAGGCCGCCTGGACCGAAGCGGTGGGCCGCTGCGCCGCGTACTTCCGCATCCCCGAACGCCGCCTGCCCGCGGTGCTGGTGCTGTGCCTGCGGGACGAGCGGGACGTGCTCGTCGAACTGCGGGAGCACACGAGCCTCTACCGGCTGTGCAAGAACATCGCCTCGCACCCCGGTTTCGAACCCGGCGACGAGGCGCGCTGGGTGGAACACGACGAACTCACCGAACGCGCCAAGAGCCTCGCGATCGGCCACGGCCACTTCGAACTGGTGGCGGACGACGATCCGCCGCGGACGATGCGCCGGCTGCTCGCCGTCCCCGAGGTGCGCGCGCAGTTCGAAGGGCTGCGCAAGCACCTGGGCCGGATCGCGCACGTCGATCCGGAGCAGCACCTCGCCTGGTGCCGCGCGCTCGACGAGCTGACGGAGTCGGACGCGGACCAGGGCGCGGTCCTGGAGTTCCTCGAGGGCATCGGCCAGGCTGTCGGCGCGCACCCGCGCCGGAAAGAACTTCCCGGCTTGGCCACGAAGGCCCGCAAGGTCGAACACGCTGTCCGGAAAGCCGCGGACCCACCGCCGCGGTCGCGCTGGTTCCCCGAAAGCCCGGAAGCGGAATCCGCTCGCGAGGCGCAGCTCGCGCTGACCCGCGCCAGGCTGGCCGAACTCGAAAGCGAACTGAGCAGCAGACCGGGACTCGCGGCCGCGTGCGAAACCGCGGCCAAGGCCGAACTGGGCGCCTGCGAAGTCGCCCAGCTGAACCTCGGCGGGAGCTCTCGAATCCACGCCGTGACGCCGATCGGTCCCGCACCCGAAGGCGACCCGGGCGGCACGACCAGCAACGTCAGCTCCGGTTCCGTGGGCGGGAACGTCGTGCAGGCGGGACACATCGACGCCGTGCACATCCACCACCGCGCGAGATCGTTCGGCGGCTGGTGGAGACGCGGCCGTCGCGAATAGCTCACGTCACCTTGATGACCACCTTGCCCGCGGCGTGCCCGTGCTCGACCGTGGCCAGCGCGGCCGGGGCGTCGGACAGCGGGTGCACCGCGGTGATCACCGGCGCGAGGACGCCGTCGAGTGCCAGCCGCGCGGACCGGGCCAGGTTGGCCCGGTCCAGGCGGCGCTCGACGAACCGGCCGCCGAGCTCGGACACGGACTGGTCGCCGACGGAAATCACCGTGTGGGGCTCGCGCGCCAGCGGGGCGACGGTTCGCAGCGAAGCGCCGCCGACCAGGTCGACAATCCCGGCCAAGCCTTCCGGCACCAGCTCGCGGACCGCCGTGACGACGTCCTGCGCGGTGTAGTCGACGAACCGCGCCCCGGCCTCCTCGGCCTGCTCGCGCTTCGCGGGGCTGCCGGTGCCGAGCACGCGCAGCTCGTGCGCCGCGGCCAGCCGGGC
>NZ_JAAGNB010000503.1:0-4490 GCF_010550475.1 Amycolatopsis sp. SID8362 | reverse complement strand
CAGCGAGCCGGGATGGTCGTGTTCGTAGCGGCGCAGCGGTTCGCCGGTGACCCGGTCGATGCGGGACAGCCGGTTGATCCGGCAGCGCACCAGCACCGCGTGCACGGTCGAAGCCGGGACGTTGAGCCGGCCGGCGATCTGGACCGGGCCGAGTCGGTGGCGCCATCGCAGCCGCACGATCGCCCGCATGAGGTGTTCGGGGGTGCGGGTCGGGCTGTGGTGGGGGCGGCTGCTGCGGTCAGCCATCCCTGCCGCGCCCTCGAGCCGGTAGCGCTGCGCCCATTTCGCGGCCGTTTTGGCGGCGACCATGAACATCTTGGCCGCTTCAGCGTGGGTCCAACCGTGTTCGACGACCAGCCGGGCGAGTCGCAGCCGGGTGCGCGGGGTCAGGGTGGCGTTAGGGTGGGACACGAAGGCCTCCGGCGGGTGAAGCGGTTCCTAGACAGCTCCACTTCACATCCGGAGGCCTTCACCTGTCAGCACGACAGGCCGCCAGTGATCACCTCAACTCGGGACAACGTCCCCGGACATCACAGCTAGTTCGCCTCGACCGGCGCTGTCTTCGCGGCCGACTTGCGTTGCAGGGCACGGGCGATCGGCTCGACGACTCGTGCGGCCGTCGGGCCGAGGATCGCCATCAGCAGGACGTACGCCGTCGCGAGAGCCGCCAGTTCGCCCTCGACCGCGCCCGCCGTCACCGCCAGGCCCGCGATGACGATCGAGAACTCGCCTCTCGCCACCAACGCTGCACCTGCCCGGGCGCGGCCCATCTTCCCGATGCCCTGGCGGCGGGCGGCCCACCAGCCGGTGCCGACCTTCGTCAGCGTCGTCACCACCGCCAGTACCACCGCCCAGCCGAGGACCGGCGGGATGGACGCCGGGTTCGTGTTGAGGCCGAACACCACGAAGAAGACCGCCGCGAACAGGTCGCGCAGCGGCTCCAGCAGGTGGGTCGCGTTCTCCGCCGTCGAGCCCGAGATCGCGATGCCGAGCAGGAACGCGCCGACCGCGGCCGAGACCTGCATCGCCGACGCGATGCCCGCCACCAGCAGGGCCGCGCCGAGGACCTTGAGCAGGAACACCTCGCGGTCGGGGCTGTCGACGGCGGCCGAGACGTAGCGGCCGAACTTCAGCGCGATCACCAGCACCACGGTGATCACCAGCAGCGAGATCCCGACGGCCTCCATGCCGCCGAGGAAGCTGACGCCGCCGAGAACCGCGGTCAGGATCGGCAGGTAGAGCGCCATCACCAGGTCCTCGAACACGAGGATCGACAGCACGACCGGGGTTTCGCGGTTGCCGAGCCGGCCGAGGTCGCCGAGGACCTTGGCGACGATGCCGGACGACGAGATGTACGTGACGCCCGCCATCACCATCGCGCCGACCGGGCCCCAGCCCAGCAGCAGCGCGACCGCCGCGCCCGGAGCGGCGTTGAGGACGATGTCGAGCAGGCCCGCGGTCCAGGAGCGGCGCAGGCCGGTGAACAGCTCGGCCGCGGAGTACTCCAGGCCCAGCAGCAACAGCAGCAGCACGACGCCGATTTCGCTGGCCAGGTGGGTGAAGCCGCCGATGTCGGTCAGCGGGATCAGCCCGCCGGAGCCGAAGCAGAGGCCGCCGAGCAGGTAGAGGGGGATGGGGGAGAGGCCGATCTTCCCGGCCAGGCGCCCGAGCGCGCCCAGCACGAAGAAGACCGCCCCCAGTTCGATCAGGGACAGCGCGGTGTGGTCCATCGGCCGCTCAGCCGTACTTGAGGATCTTGGCGGCGGCTTCGAGGCCCTCGCTCGTGCCGACCGCGACCAGCAGGTCGCCCCCGGTGAGCGCGAAGTCCGGCGTGGGCGAGGGGTGCACCTGGCCCGCGCGCGCCACCGCGACCACCGAAACCCCGGTGCGCGTGCGCATCGCCGTGTCGCCGAGGGTGCGGCCGTCGAACGGGCCGGACGGCTTGATCGGCAGCTGCTTCGTGCTGATCCCCGGCAGGTCCTGGTGCTCCTCGGTGAGCTGCGCGACCAGCTGCGGCGCGCCGAGGAGGTTGGCCAGCGTGCCCGCCTCGTCCGCGGTCAGCGGGATCGAGGCGGCGCAGGCGTCCGGGTCGTCCGACTTGGACACGATCAGCTCGGTGTGCCCGTCCCGCTGCGACACGACGCCGATGCGGCGGCCGGTACGGGTGCTGAAGTCCTTGCGGACCCCGATGCCGGGAAGAGGGGTTACTTCGACGTTCACCCAACCACCGTAGCCCACGTGTCCGATTCGCGACGTTCAGCCGAGCAGGAGCAACCCGGCCGCGACGACCGTCACGAGCGCGGTCAAGCCGTGGACGCTGAAGGCGATGGCCTTCTTCCCGTGGTGGCGCAGGATGATCAGCATGTCGAAGAGGGGCCAGACGGCCGCGGTGAGCATGACCCACCCCAGCGCGTGCGGGTCGCCGTAGATGGTCAGGGCCAGCAGGACGAGGCCGGCGCCGACGTCGCGGCCGCCCTTGACGTTCAAGAAGTTCTCGGCGTCGTCGGGGACGTGGGCGAAGCCGAAGCCCACGGCGATCTTCGCCGGCGCGAAGAGGTAGTTGACGCCGATGTAGCTGATCCCGAGCGCGATGATCGCGGTGAGGACGTAGCCGGTGACGAGCATGGTGTTCCCTCCAGTTTTCTAGCATCGCTAGGATTGCTAGCAACGCTAACCTAGCGTCGCTAGTTTGTCTAGCAGTGCTAGGATGTGACCCATGACCCAGCGACAACGGCGTGTGCGCGACCGGACCGAGCGAGCGCAGCGGATCGTCACCGCCGCCCGGGAACTGGCCGAAGCGGAGGGCTGGGACGCGGTCACCACCCGGCGGCTCGCGGCGCTGATCGAGTACAGCCAGCCGGTGCTCTACAGCCACTTCCCCGGCGGCAAGGACGCGATCATGGCGGCGGCCGCCCTGGAGGGGTTCGCCGAACTGGCCACGGCGCTCGCGGCCGGGCGCGAGGGCGGCGTCGCCGGGGTCGCCAGTACCTACGTGGCGTTCGCCGATGGCAAGCCCGCGTTGTACGACGCGATGTTCACGCTGGCTTCGGAGCTGCCCTTCGCCAAGGACGAGACGCCGGAGGTGATGAAGGCGTGCTTCGCCGAGCTGCTCGCGGTGATCGAGCCGGTGGCGGACGAGCCGGACGCGGGCGCGCTGACCGAGGTGTTCTGGAGCACGCTGCACGGCCTGGTGACGCTGGACCGCGGCCACCGGCTGTCGCCGGCGTACCGGGCGGAACGGCTCGCGCTGGTGGTCGCGCGCTTCGGGGCGCGGGGCGACTGATCTCCGCCGCGACCCGACCGGCAGAATGGGCACCGAAGCCGATCGAGTGCGAGAACGCGAGGAGTGTGCTGGTGACGGGAGCCCTACGTGGTGTGGTCGCCCTGGACGGCCCGTCGGGAACCGGGAAGACCACCGTCGCCCGCAAGCTCGCCGACCGGCTCGGGGCCGGCTACCTCGACACCGGCGCCATGTACCGGATGGTCACCCTCGCCGTGCTGCGCGCCGGCGTGGACCCCGCCGACGCGGCCGCCGTCGCCGCGGTCGCCGACCAGGCGGACTTCAGCATCGGGACCAGCCCCGAGCGCCCCGAGATCCGGCTCGGCGGCGAAGACGTCGCCGCCGACATCCGGGGGCCCGAGGTCACCAAGGCCGTCTCGCCCGTCTCCGCCGTGCCGCACGTGCGCGAGCTGCTGGTCGGCAGGCAGCGGCAGATCATCGGCGACGTCGTCGGGCACCGCGGCGGGATCGTCGTCGAGGGCCGGGACATCGGCACCGTCGTCGTGCCGGACTCGCCGCTCAAGGTCTTCCTGACCGCGTCGGCCGACGTCCGCGCCTCCCGCCGGAGCACCCAGGACACCGCCGCCGGGCGGACGTCGTCGGTCGCCGACGCGCTGGCGAGCGTCGAGCGCCGCGACCACCTCGACTCGACCCGCGCCGCCTCGCCGCTGCGCGCGGCCGAGGACGCCGTGCACGTCGACACCTCGGAACTGTCGATCGACCAGGTGATCGTCGCACTGAGCGAACTGGCCAGCCGTCGTGGTCTGCTGGCGGGGTGCGACGCCGAGGTGGCTCGATGAGCGCTGACGGACTCCCCGAGGGATCCGTCGGCGCACTCCACGACGCCGGGCGGGTCTTCGCCCGGTACCATCTGCGGTCGGCCTTCCGCATCCGGGTGCACGGCCGCGAGCGCATGCCCGGCGGCGGGCCGGTGGTCGTGATCGCCAACCACAGCTCCATGGTCGAACCGCAGCTGATCTTCGGAATGCTGCCGCGGCGTTCGGCGTTCCTGGTCAAGGCCGAGCTGTTCAAGGGACTGGCCGGGAAGTTCCTGCTGGCCATCGGGCAGATCCCGGTCAAGCGCGGCGAGATCGACCGCAAGCCGCTGATGACCGCGGTCGGCGTGCTCAAGGACGGCGGTGTCGTCGGGATCTTCCCCGAGGGCACCCGCGGTGACGGCGACGTCGGCGCGGCCGAACGCGGCGCGGCC
>NZ_JAAGNB010000453.1:0-4048 GCF_010550475.1 Amycolatopsis sp. SID8362 | reverse complement strand
CCAGGCTCGCGGCGGCGTCGCCGCGGCGGCCGCGTTCCTGCGGCGGGCGACCGAGCTGACTCCCGATCCGGCCAGGCGAGGAGCGAGGGCGCTGGCCGCGGCGCAGGCGACTTTCGAGGCAGGGGCTCCCGACGCGGCGCTCGATCTGATCGCCGCCGCCGAGATGGGCGTGCTCGACGAGCTGCAGCACGGGCGGCTGGCGCGGCTGCGCGCCCAGATCGTCTTCGCCCGCAGGCGCGGCGGTGAAGCGTTGCCGTTGTTGCTCGACGCGGCCGGCCGGCTGGCCCGGATCGACGACGGACAGGCGCGCGAGGCGTACCTCGAAGCAGTGGGAGCAGCGATCTTCGGCGGTCGGCTCAACGGCCCCGACAGGCTGAAAGAGGTGGCCGAGGCCGCCCGTACCGCACCGGGCGGACCACGACCGGCGCGGCCTGCCGACACACTCCTGGACGGCCTGGCGACGCGGTTCGCCGAGGGTCACGCGGCGGGCGCGCCGCGGTTGAAGCTCGCCATGCAGGCATTCCGGCACGACGCCGGCGCGGACGGGGACGACATCATGCGCTGGCTCTGGCTGGCGTGGCCGGCCGCCGGCGACATGTGGGACGACGAGGCCTGGCACGAACTGGCCACGCACGCGGTCCGGACGGCACGCGAGTCCGGCGCGCTCAACTTCCTGCCCCTGGCCCTCACCTATCGCGCTGCCGTGCACGTACACGCCGGCGAGTTCGACGCGGCGTCGGCGCTGGTCGAGGAGTCCGCCGCGATCACGGCGGCGACCGGCAACTCGCCGCTCGGCTACGCCTCGCTGTTGCTCGTCGCCTGGCGCGGCCAGGACGCCCAGGGGGCGGAGCTGATCCGGGGACAGGCCGAATGGGCTACCACGTGGGGTGAGGGGCGTGCCATCGGCCTGGGCCACTACCTGACCGCGGTGCTGCACAACGGTTTCGGCCGCTACCAGGACGCCTTGGCCGCCGCGGAAGCGGGCTGCGAGCACGACGATCTGATGGCCTTCGGCCTGTCCCTCACCGAGCTGGTCGAGGCGGGTGCCCGCGGTGACGCCCCCGCCGCGGCCGCGGCCGCCCTGACGCGGCTCGAGGAGCGGGCCACCGCCGGCGGCACGGAGTGGGCCCTCGGCATGCTGGCCCGATCCAAAGCCCTGCTCAGCGACGGCCAGGCCGCCGACCTGCTGTACCGCGAGGCCATCGGGCGCCTCGCGCGCACCAGGGTTTCCGTGCAGCTGGCACGCACTCACCTGGTGTACGGCGAGTGGCTCCGTCGCGAGAACCGGCGCCTCGACGCGCGCGAGCAGCTGCGCAGGGCTCACGAGATGCTGCATCGCTTCGGCGCGCACGCCTTCGCCGAGCGCGCCCGTCGCGAACTCATGGCCACCGGCGAGTCGATCCGCAGCCGGGTGGTCGAGGCTCCTCCGGTCCTCACGGTGCAGGAGGCCCAGATCGCCCGCCTCGCGCGCGACGGGAAGACGAACACGGAGATCGGCGCCGAGCTGTTCCTCAGCCCCCGCACGGTCGAATGGCACCTGCGCAAGGTGTTCACCAAGCTCGGCGTCGACTCACGCCGGAAACTCCGCGGCAGTGCGATCGACAGCTGACGGTCAGCGCCGCTCGGCCGCGCGGACGCGCATCTCGCTGACCGCGACCCGGCGATCGCGGGTGACGATGTAGCCGATCGCGTCCGCGACGTCCTCCGGCCGCAGTGCTTCCCGGCCGCCGACGGGCCGGCCGGCCGCGGTGCGGGTCGCAGTACCGAAATGGTTCACCAGGCCGGGTTCCACGACGGCGGGCTCCACCAGGCCGACCCGCACCCGTTCGACGAGCAGCTCGCGGCGCAGCGACTCGGTGAACCCCTCGAGACCGGACCTGGTGAGGTTGTAGACGCTGCTGCCCTGCCCGGTGAGCTGCCCGGCCGTCAGGCTGACGTTCACGAGGTCCGCCACCTGCCGTGGCGACGTCGCGGCCGCGTCGATCAGGTACGGGACCGCGGCGTGCGTGAGGTGCAGGAGCGCGGTCACGTTGAGCGCGATCAGCCGGTCCCACTCCGCCAGCGGGGCGTGCAACGCCGTGTCGAGCAGCACGATGCCCGCGTTGTTGACCAGGATGTCCAGGCGGCCGAGCCGATCGTGCGTGTCCTGCACCGCCTGGCACGCACGCTCCGGATCGGTGATGTCGGCCGTCACCTCGATGGCCTGGCCGCCCAGGTTCCTGATGTCGTCCGCTACCTGGTCCAAGCGGTCACCGCTGCGCGCGACCAGCGCCACCGCCGCGCCCTCGCGGGCGAGGCGGTGCGCCGTGGCGGCACCGATGTCGCTGCCGGCATCCGTCACGAGCGCGACCGCCCCGGCCAACGTCTTGTCGGACATGGCTTTCTCATCCCTTCGCGAGCTGTCCCTCGCGACCAGGCTCGCGCGTCCGGTTCCCGGGGCGAGCCAGGGAGGCACCCTGGTTCCGGGAACCAGGGTGTCCGGGAACCGGGCTCGTGGGGTCATTCGCCGCCGGACAGGGCGTCCCGGAGCTGCCTGCGGGAGGTGATGGAAAGCTTCGTGAAGATCTTGCGGAGGTGCCACTCGACCGTCCGCGGGCTGAGGAAGAGCTGCGCGCCGACCTCCGAGTTGGAGAAGCCTTCGCGGACGAGGAGCGCGATCTGCCTTTCCTGGGGCGTCAGTTCATCGCCCGTTGCCGGCTCGGCCGTGTGGCTCGGCACCTTCTCGCCGGTGGCGAGAAGTTCACGGCGGGCGCGCTCGGCGAACGCGTCCATGCCGATCGAGGCGAACATGTCCAACGCCGCGCGCAGGTGTTCCCGTGCTTCGAGACGCCGGGTCTGCCTGCGCAGCCACTCGCCGTACAGCAGATGGGCCCGCGCCAGCTCGGGACGCAGCTTCGTCCGGCCCAGCCGCTCGATCGCCTCGCGGTAGCAGCGGTCCGCGGCGGACTCGTCGCTGAGCAGCGCCCGGCTGCGCTGCAGGATTCCCTGGGCCCAGTCCGTGTCGCAGGGCTCCGCCGCCGCGGTCAGGCGGTCGAGGGCGCCGTGGGCGATCTCGTCTTCGCCGACGCGGACCGCCGCCTCGATGAGTTCCGGCAGCACCCACACCGAGACCCACAGTTCGGCGATCCCGGCGCTGACTTGGGCCGCCGGGATCGCCTGCTCGTACCGGGCCAGGCCGTTGTAGAGGACCGCGGCGGCCCAGTTCGCGGACGTCACGCCCATCAGCTGGCCGTCCTGCGAGGCCCATTCGACGGTGGCGGCGATCAGCTCGGCCGCCTCGGTCTCCTTGCCCTGCATCGCCGTCAGCAGCAGCTTGGTGTGCGGCGCGATGGGGACGCCGGTCGCGGTGGCGACCGCCTCGGCTTCGGCGACGATCGCGGCAGCGCCGGCGAAGTCCCCGGTCCACGTCGTCGCGATCCCCAGTGAGGCGAGGTAGATGGGAAGCACGGTCAGGGCGCCGGCGGTGCGGGCCACCTCGGCCGCCCGGACGTAGGTCCGGCGCATGGCCTGGTCGTCCCAGACGGCCGCGTTCGCGCCGTTGCCGACCCAGCCCCACTTCAGCACGTCCTGCGCGGGAAGATCCACGAGCGCGGCCGTGGCCCGTTCCAGGACGGGAACCGCGGCGGACCGGCCGTCGGTGACGAGCAGCCCGTAGCCGGCGAGCACCAGGTCGATGGGACGCGGTTCACCTTCCGGCGGCGGCAGATCCCGGATCGCCCGGGAGATCGCCAGGAGACTCTCGCCGTCCGCGGCGATCAGGGCCGCGGCGCCCCAGGCCTGCAGATAGGTCTCCCGCGCGAGGTCCGGGTCGAAGGGTTCGAGCCGCTGCGCGGCCGCCAGCAACATCGGCGGGGCTTCGCTGCCGAGCCCGGCCGAGAACGCGATCTGACTCCGGACCAGGTGAGCGCGGGCACGGAGGAACTCGTCCCGCGCGTCGCGTTCCGCCACGTCGACCGAAGCGCGGGCGGCCGCGAGGTCACCCGCCCGGAGGCCGACGTCCGCGGCCGCCACGGCACGCTCGGCACGCCGGGCCGGGTCGGCGGTCAGC
>NZ_JAAGNB010000404.1:0-10073 GCF_010550475.1 Amycolatopsis sp. SID8362 | reverse complement strand
GGTGATCCGCCGCTGCTCCCGCTGCCCGGCCTCGGTCAGCGCGACCGACACCGCCCGGTTGACCGCCAGGAACGGCGTCCGCGTCGGCACCACCAGCAGCGGCAGCCCGTGCCGCGCGCACGCCCGGCGCAGCGGCTCCGGCAGCGTCTCGAACACCGTCGGGGTGAGCCCGAAGCCCAGCGCCGTCACCCCGGCGTCGCGCAGCCCGCGCACGTACCGGTCGATCCGCTCCGGCAGGTTGACCCCCGCGGTGAGGATCAGCTCGCCGCCCACCAGGTAGGGCGCGGGGTCCTGCAGCTCGCTGACGTGCGCCCAGCGCACCGGCGCGTCCAGCGCGCCCGGCCGCAGGGTTTCCGGGACGACGTCGAGCGCGAGCTCCCGGTTGCCGACCACGTCCCGTAACGGAACATTCACTTCGGTGGACAGCGCATCCGTGATCGAGGTCATTTCATCCCCGCCGAGGTCGACATGGAGATGAATCCTCCCATGCCGCGGTGGTGGCGGGCGAACCTACGGTGTCCCGAAACGACGTGAGGAGGACACCGTGACCGGCGACTACGCGGTGATCGCGCTGTACATCGCGGGCATGATCGGGGTCGGCTGGTACGGCCTGAAGCTCGCGAAGACGAAGTCGGACTACCTCGTCGCCGGCCGGCGGCTGGGCTGGTTCATGTACTCCGGCACGATGTCGGCCGTCGTGCTCGGCGGCGCGTCCACCGTGGGCGGCGTGAAACTCGGCTACAAGTTCGGCATCTCCGGCATGTGGCTGGTCGTCAGCATCGGCGTCGGCATCCTGGTGCTGCACGCGCTGTTCGCACGCCGGCTGGTGAAGCTCAAGGTCTACACCGTCGGCGAGATGCTCGACCTGCGCTACGGCGGCCGCACCAGCAAGGTGTCCGGCGTGGTCATGTGGGGCTACACGCTGATGCTGACCGTCACCTCGACGCTGGCCTTCGCGACCATCTTCAAGGTCCTCTTCGACCTGCCCAACTGGGCCGGGATCGCGGTCGGCGGCTCGATCGTCGTCCTCTACTCGGTGCTCGGCGGCATGTGGTCGATCACGCTCACCGACATCGCCCAGTTCGTCATCAAGACCATCGGCATCCTGGCGATCCTGCTGCCGGTCGCGATCAGCTCGGCCGGCGGCTTCTCCGGCATGAGCGAGAAGCTCGACGCGAGCTTCTTCAGCTTCACCTCGATCGGCACCGACACGATCATCACCTACTTCGTCATCTACACCTTCGGCCTGCTCATCGGCCAGGACATCTGGCAGCGCGTGTTCACCGCCCGCACCCCGGGGATCGCGACGTCCGGCGGCATCACCTCCGGCGTCTACTGCCTGGTCTACGGCCTGGCCGGCGCCCTGATCGGCACCGCGGCGCACACGCTGTACCCGGACCTCGCCAGCGCGCAGGACGCCTTCGCGACGATCGTCGAACGCCTCCTGCCGACCGGCGTCCGCGGCCTGGTGCTGGCCGCCGCGCTGTCGGCGATGATGTCGACCGCGAGCGGCGCGCTGATCGCCTGCGCCACCACCACGACGTCGGACCTGCTGACGAAGCTGGGCCTGAAGAAGGGTGGCGAGGTCAGCCGCAACCGGATCGCCACGCTGGTGCTCGGGCTGATCGCGATCGCCATCGCGATGGTCGTCGACGACGTCGTCAACGCGCTCACCATCGCCTACGACATCCTGGTCGGCGGCCTGCTCGTCGCGATCGTCGGCGCGCTGTTCTGGAAGCGCGGCACGCGGCAGGGCGCGTACGCGTCGATGGTGGCCGGCACGATCTCGGTGATCGCGTTCATGATCATCGACGGCGTGGACGCCAACACCCCGATCTACTGGGGCCTCGGCGCGAGCCTGGTCGTCTACCTCGCGGTCAGCTTCGCCACGCCCCGCACCCCCGACACGATCCTTTCCGTCTGGACCCGCCGCCTGAGCGGCGCCGAAGAAACGCCCATCTCGAACCGGGAACAGGAGCCCACCAGTGCCTAACATCGGACCCCTCGACTCGTCGCGCGTCCCCCGGTTCGCCGGGTTCGCGACCTTCGCGCGGCTGCCGCGGATCGACCAGGTCGAGCGCGCCGACGTCGCCGTCGTCGGGGTGCCCTTCGACTCCGGCGTGTCCTACCGGCCCGGCGCGCGGTTCGGCCCGGCCGCCGTCCGCGAGGCGAGCCGGCTGCTGCGGCCCTACCACCCGGAGCTGGACGTCTCGCCGTTCGAGGAGAAGCAGGTCGTCGACGCGGGCGACATCGCGGTCAACCCGTTCAACATCGGCGAAGCGATCGAAACGCTGCAGCAGGAAGCCGAAGCACTGCAGGCGGACGGGACGCGGCTGGTGACCGTCGGCGGCGACCACACCATCGCGCTGCCGCTGCTGCGCGCCGCGGCCAAGAAGCACGGACCCGTTGCCCTGCTGCACTTCGACGCGCACCTGGACACCTGGGACACCTACTTCGGCGAGCCCTACACCCATGGCACCCCGTTCCGGCGGGCGTCCGAGGAAGGGATCCTGGACACGAGCGCACTGTCGCATGTGGGCACTCGCGGACCGTTGTACGGCAAGCGCGACCTCGAAGAGGACCGCCGCCTCGGCTTCGGCATCGTCACCTCCGGCGACGTCCTGCGCCGCGGCGTCGCCGAGACCGTCGACGCGCTGCGGCAGCGCATCGGCGACCGGCCGCTGTACGTCTCGGTCGACATCGACGTGCTCGACCCGGCCCACGCCCCCGGCACCGGCACCCCGGAGGCGGGCGGGATGACCAGCCGCGAGCTGCTGGAAATCCTGCGCGGCCTGCGTGACCTCAACCTGGTCGGCGCGGACGTCGTCGAGCTGGCCCCGGCCTACGACCACGCCGAGATCACCGCCATCGCGGCCTCCCACGTCGCCTACGACCTGGTGAGCCTGCTCGCACTGGGGAAGGGCGAATGACCCGCATCGGCGGCGACGTCGTCGTCGAAACGCTGCGGGCACTGGGCGCCGACACGGTGTTCGGCCTGCCCGGCCAGCACGCGCTGGGCCTGTTCGAGGCACTGCGGCGAGCCGACGACCTGCGCGTGATCAGCGGGCGCGTCGAGAACAACCTCGCCTTCGCCGCCGACGGGTTTGCTCGCGCGCGGCTCGCGGCGAACCCGGACGGGCCGGTGCCGGTGACGCCGCTGGTCGTGTCGACCGGTCCGGGTGCGCTCCTGACGTTGGCGTCGCTGCAGGAATCCCGCGCCGCTTCGGTGCCGGTGCTCGGCATCTCCAGCCAGGTCCCGGTCGCCGGGCTCGGCGGCGGGCGGCACGGCTACCTGCACGAGCTGCCCGACCAGCAGGCGAGTTTCCGGGACGTCGTCAAGTCGGTGCACGTGGTGCGGCGCGCGAGCCAGATCCCCACGGCCTTGCGCGAGGCCTGGACGTCGGCCGCGACCGCGCCGTACGGCCCGGTGTGGGTCGAGATCCCGCAGGACGTGCTGCTCGGCCCGGCCGGAATCCCGCCGATCACGTCGGTGTCGGCCACTCCCCCGGCGCTGGAGCCGCTGCCCGAGCTGGTGACGTCCGCGGCGGACCTGCTGGGTGCGGCGGCGAACCCGGTCATCCTCGCCGGCGGCGGTGCGTTGCGGTCCGGCGCTTCGGCCGAGCTGATGGCGCTGGCCGAAGCTCTGCGCGCGCCGGTGATCTCGACGTTCGGCGGCAAGGGCGTCTTCGGCTGGGACCACGAGCTGTCCGGGCAGTCGTGGATGGAAGACTGGCACACCACAGAGTTCCTCGCTTCCGCGGATGCCCTGCTGGTGCTCGGCTCCGGGCTGGGCGAGCTGTCCAGCAACTACCGCGAGTTCGCCCCGCGTGGCCGGGTCATCCAGGTCGAGGCCGATCTCGGCAAGCTGGAGTCCAACTACCCCGGCCTCGGCATCCACGCCGACGTCCGGCTCACGCTGCAGGCCCTGCTGGAGCAGGTGCCGATGCGGGCGTCCGACGGCCGCGCCGAGAAGGCGGTTTCGGGGCTGCTCGCGCGCGTCGAGTCCCGGTTGGACGGTCAGGACCTGGCCGTCGAACGCAAGCTGATCGACGACATCCGCGGCGCGCTGCCCGAGGGCACGCAGACGTTCTGGGACATGACGATCGCCGCGTACTGGGCGTGGTCGGCGTGGAACCCCGAGGGCGCCCCGATCCACACGGCCCAGGGCGCGGGCGGGCTGGGTTACGGTCTGCCGGGCGCGCTCGGCGGCGCGGCCGCCGGCGGTCCGGCGCTCGCCGTGTCGGGTGACGGCGGCGCGATGTACGGCCTCGCCGAGCTGGCCACCGCGGTGCAGCACGGCCTCGACGTCACGTGGCTGATCGTCGACGACGGCGGCTACGGCGTGCTGCGCGAGTACCTCATGGACGCGTTCGGCCAGACGACGGCGACCGAGCTGACCCGGCCCGACTTCGCCGCCTTGGCCGCCGCCTTCGGGGTTCCCGCCCGGCTGTCCTCTTTGGACACGGTGGGCGCGGACCTCGCCGAAGCGCTGCGCACGCCGGGCCCGTCCGTCGTCGTCCTCCCCGCGTTGCTGAAGCTGTTCGCGCCGACCCACCTGGAGCAGGCATGACCCGCACGCTCGACCTGACCGACCCGGCGACCGGCGAGGTGTTCGGCACCAGCCCCATCGCCGCGCAGTCCGATGTGGACAACGCGCTCACGGCCGCCGCGCAAGCGTTTGCGGTCTGGCGGCGCAGCACCCCGGCCCAGCGGCAGCTGGCCCTGCTGAAGATCGCCGACGCCCTCGAAGCCCGCGCCGGGGAGTTCGCCGACCTGGAAGTCCGCGAGACGGGCAAGATCCGTTCGGTCGTCCTCGACGAGGAGATCCCGGAGTGCGTGAGCGCCCTGCGGTTCTTCGCCGGCGCCGCGCGGCACCTCGAAGGCACCGCGGCGGGCGAGTACACGCCGGGCCACACGTCGGTGATCCGCCGCGAGCCGGTCGGCGTCTGCGCGCAGATCGCGCCGTGGAACTACCCGCTGATGATGGCGGTCTGGAAGATCGCCCCGGCGCTGGCCGCGGGCAACACCGTGGTGCTCAAGCCCGCCGAGACGACCCCGTCGACGGCCGTGCTGCTGGCTCGCGTCGCCGCGGAGTTCCTGCCGCCGGGCGCGTTCACCGTGCTGACCGGTGACCGCGACACCGGCCGCGCGCTGGTCAAGCACCCGATCACCGCGCTCGTCTCGATCACCGGGTCGACCCGGGCGGGCATCGACGTGGCCACCGTGGCGGCCGCCGACCTCAAGCGCACCCACCTGGAACTGGGCGGCAACGCACCCCTGCTGGTCTTCCCCGACGTCGACCTGGCGGCGACGGCCGAAGGCATCGTGGGCGCGGCGTTCTACAACGCGGGCCAGGACTGCACCGCGGGCAGCCGGGTGCTGGTGCACTCCTCGATCCACGACGACTTCGTCGCTTCGCTCGCGAAGGTCGCGGCGGCGCAGACCCCGGGCGTCGACTTCGGGCCGCTGAACAGCGCGGCGCAGTTCTCGCGCGTCGAGGGCCTGATCTCGCGGCTGCCGTCGCACGCGCGGATCGAGACCGGCGGCACGCGGTTCGGTTCGCGGGGCTACTACTTCTCCCCCACCGTGGTTTCGGGTCTGCGCCAGGACGACGAGATCGTCCAGGAGGAGATCTTCGGCCCGGTCATCACGGTCCAGTCCTTTTCGGACGAAGCCGCCGGCATCGCCCTGGCCAACGGCGTCCCCTATGGACTGGCATCGTCGGTGTGGACGCGCGACCTCGCCGTCGCCGCACGGGTGTCGGCCGAACTGGACTTCGGCTGCGTGTGGGTGAACACGCACGGCCCGCTGGTCGCGGAGATGCCGCACGGCGGCTTCGGCCACTCCGGCCACGGCAAGGACCTTTCGGCGTACGCGTTCGCCGAGTACACCCGCGTCAAGCACGTGATGACGAGGTTCGCATGAGTTCCCGGGTGACGGAGGTCGAGCAGCACGGCATCGCCCCGATCCCGCCGGACGAGCAGACGTCCCGCCCGCGCGACCTGTTCCGGATGGCGTTCGGCGGCGCGAACACGTTCGCCACGATCATCCTGGGCACGCTCCCGATCGCGTACGGCCTGAGCTTCCGCGACGCGGCTTTGGCGACGGCGCTCGGCGTGGTCGTGGGCGGGCTGGTCCTGGCGCCGATGGCGTTGTTCGGACCGCGCACCCGCACGAACAACGCGGTGTCGTCGGGCGCGCACTTCGGCGTGGTCGGCCGCTGCGTCGGCTCGTTCCTGTCGTTGCTGACGGCGATCACGTTCTTCGCGATCTCGGTCTGGGTCAGCGGCGACGCGGTGGCCGGCGCGGCCCAGCGGCTGTTCGGCTTCGACGGCGGCGCGGTGCTGCGCGGCGTCGCGTACGGCGTGATCGCGCTGGCGACGCTGGTGGTCTGCATCTACGGCTACCGCTTCATGCTGCTGGTCAACCGGATCGCGGTCGTCCTCGGCACGCTGATCATGCTGCTGGGGATCTTGGCCTACGGCGGCACGTTCGACCCGGGCTACGCGGGCACGGGCACGTACGCGCTGGGCACGTTCTGGCCGACGTTCACCCTGGCGGCGTTGACGGCCCTGGCCAACCCGATCTCGTTCGGCGCGTTCCTCGGCGACTGGGCCCGCTACATCCCATCGTCGTTCAGCAAGCGCTCTCTCCTGACAGCGCCGTTCCTGGCCCAGGTGGCGACACTGCTCCCGTTCGGCTTCGGCATCGCGACGGCGACACTGGTCGCGGACCCGGCCGACTACATCACCGGCCTGACGGCGATTTCCCCGCTGTGGTACGCGATCCCGCTGATCGTGGTCGCGCTGATCGGCGGCCTGTCGACGGGCACGACGTCGCTGTACGGGACGGGCCTCGACTTCAGCTCGATCTTCCCGCGCCTGTCGCGAGTGCAGGCGACGCTGCTGATCGGCACGCTGAGCGTGGCGTTCATCTTCGTCGGCAATTTCGTGCTGGACATGGTGTCGAGCATCAACGCGTTCGCGACGCTGATCGTGCTGTGCACCTCACCGTGGATGGTGATCATGATGATCGGCTTCGTCCAGCGCCGCGGTTTCTACGACGTCGCGGACCTGCAGGTCTTCAACGAGGGCCGCCGCGGCGGCCGCTACTGGTTCACCCGCGGCGTGAACTGGCGCGCGATGGCAGCGTGGATCCCGGCGACGACGCTGGGACTGCTGTGCGCGAACACGCCGATGATCGCGGGCCCGCTGCGGGATGTGGCGGGTGGGGTGGACATCAGCCTGCTGGTCACTCTGCTGACGGCGGCGGTGGCGTATCCGGTGCTGGTGAAGCTGTTCCCGGAGCCGCCGGAGGTAATCGCGTCGGCCCCCGCCGCGGTCCCGATCGCCCTCCCCGCCGAAGCCTGACCCCGGCCCTGGGGGCGCCCCCCCGTTTTCCACTCTACCGGCGGGCACCGACAATCCCGGACCACGAAAGTACGTTCCGCGACGCCCGGCCCCCAGCGCCCCAAGGCCACATTGGTTGCGTCCCACGCACCCAATGTGGCCTTCGGTGCGTCTAATGCACCCAAGGTGGCCTTCGGTGCGTCCCACGCCCCGATGTGGCCCTCGGTGCATCCCACGCACTCAAGGTGGCCTTGGTTGCGACCCACGCACCCAAGGCACCCCTCGGTGCACCCCACCGCACCCAAGGTGGCCGTGGTTGCGACCCACGCACGCAAGGCACCCCTTGGTGCACCCCACGCACCCAAGGTGGCCTTGGTTGCGACCCACGCACCCAAGGCCGCCTTCGGTGCGTCCCACGCACCGAAGGCCACCTTGGGGCGCTTCAAACCGGGCCGCTCAGCTGCGGTCGGCGCTCTTCTCGGACTGCTCCGGGGCCGCGCCAATGCGGCCGGCGGCCCACTCTGTCACGCGGCGGGCCACGTCCTGCGCCGTCAGCCCGATGCGGGCCAGGACCTCGTCGCGGCTGCCGAGGTCGTGGAACGTCTGCGGGACCGCCAGATCGCGCAGCGGGACGTCGCACTCGGCGTCGCGGAACATCGCCGCCAGTGCCGAGCCGAAGCCGCCGTGGCGGCCGCTGTCCTCGACCGTCACCACCAGCTTGTGCTGGGACGCCAGCGCGACCAGTTCGGCCGGGACCGGCAGGACCCAGCGCGGGTCCACCACCGTCACGCCGATGCCCTGGTCGGCCAGGCGGTCCGCGGCCGCCAGCCCGAGGGTCGCGAACGCGCCGACCGTCACCAGCAGCACGTCGGCGCCTTCGACCGGGCGGCGCAGCACGTCGACCGTGCCGATCCGCTCCACCGCCGTCACATCCGTGCCGACCTTGCCCTTCGAGAACCGCAGCGCCGTCGGGCCGTCGGCGACGTCGACCGCTTCGTTCAGCTCTTCGCGCAGCGTCGCCGGGTCGCGCGGGGCCGCGACGCGCATGCCCGGGACCATGCCGAGCAGCGAGAGGTCCCACATGCCGTGGTGGCTCGGGCCGTCCGGCCCGGTGATGCCGGCCCGGTCGAGCACCAGCGTTACCGGCAGGCGGTGCAGCGCGACGTCCATCAGGACTTGGTCGAACGCGCGGTTCAGGAACGTCGAGTAGATCGCGACCACGGGGTGCAGCCCGCCCATCGCGAGCCCGGCGGCCGAGGTGACCGCGTGCTGCTCGGCGATGCCGACGTCGTACCAGCGGTCCGGGAAGGACTCGGCGAACTTGTCCAGCCCGGTCGAGCGCAGCATCGCCGCGGTGATCGCGACGACGTCCTCGCGCTCGGCGCCGATCTTCGCCAGCTCCTCGCCGAACACGCCGGTCCAGCTCGGGCCCTTCACCGGCGGCAGGCCGGTCTCCGGGTCGATCGGGTCGGTCTGGTGCATCTGGTCGTGCTCGTTGTTCACCGCGGGCGCGTAGCCGTGCCCCTTCTCGGTCACCACGTGCACGATCACCGCGCCGCCGAACGCCTTCGCGCTCTGGAACGCCTTCTCCAGCGCCACCTGGTCGTGCCCGTCGACCGGGCCGAGGTACTTCAGGCCGAGGTCGGAGAACATCGCCTGCGGGCTCAGCGCGTCCTTCAGCCCGGCCTTCGCGGCGTGCAGCGCGGCGTAGATCGGCTTGCCGACGACCGGGGTGTGCTTGAGCAGTTCGCGGCCGCCGTCGAGGAGCCGCTCGTAACCGGGCTGCAGGCGCAGCGCGGCGAGGTGGTCGGCCAGGCCGCCGATGGTCGGCGAGTACGAGCGGCCGTTGTCGTTGATCACGATGACGACCGGGCGGTCCCGGTGGGCGGCGATGTTGTTGAGCGCCTCCCAGCACATCCCGCCGGTGAGCGCGCCGTCGCCGACGACGGCGATCGCGTGCCGCCCGCCGCCGTCCAGCTCGAACGCCTTCGCCAGACCGTCCACATAGGACAGACCGGACGACGCGTGGCTGCTCTCCACCCAGTCGTGGTCACTCTCCGCGCGCGAGGGGTAACCGGTGACACCGCCGGTCTGGCGCAGCAGGTCGAACCCGGCCGCGCGGCCGGTGACGATCTTGTGCACGTACGCCTGGTGGCCGACGTCCCACACGATCGCGTCGCGCGGCGAATCGAACACGCGGTGCAGCGCCAGGGTGAGCTCGACGACGCCGAGGTTCGGCCCCAGGTGCCCGCCCGCGCGGCGGACCTTGTCGACGAGGAAGTCCCGGATCTCGGCAGCCAGTTCGCCGAGGTCCTCGACACTCATGCGCTTCAGGTCCGCCGGCCCGCTGAGGGACTCCAGCATCGTCACTCGTCTCCACCTCGCTCGTCTCCGGACACCCCACGTTCCGGCCAGTCTACGGAGACCCGCCAGGGTGGTTCCGCCCGCCGCGTCCGGCATCACAGGCGGAGAGCGATCACCCGTCAGCAGGCGGGGTGAACCTCGTCTCCCCGCCGTGCTGTGGCGGTCACGCGGCGTGGCCACGAGAATGGCGGTCATGGCGGTCATGGCGGACTTCTTCATCGGC
Organism: Amycolatopsis sp. SID8362; assembly: GCF_010550475.1. Classification (NCBI taxonomy): domain Bacteria; kingdom Bacillati; phylum Actinomycetota; class Actinomycetes; order Pseudonocardiales; family Pseudonocardiaceae; genus Amycolatopsis; species Amycolatopsis sp. SID8362. The sequence continues at coordinate 137 of NZ_JAAGNB010000404.1, read as the reverse complement.
GGCGACTGGGTGGACGCGCTGGACGGCGGCCGCCGCGAGATCCGCTGCCCGGCCGACGGTGCCCTGGTCGCGGCGGTCGCCGAGGGCACCGCCAAGGACACCGAGGCGGCGATCGCGGCGGCGCGCCGGGCGTTCGA
>NZ_JAAGNB010000350.1:0-3729 GCF_010550475.1 Amycolatopsis sp. SID8362 | reverse complement strand
GCGCACGGCCGACGGCGCCGAGTTCGCCGTCCGGGCCGTGCTCGGCCAGCAGGTCTCGACCGCGGCAGCCCGCACCCACGCCGCCCGGCTGGTCGTCGCGCACGGCGAACCCGTCGAGGATCCCGAAGGCGGCCTGACCCACCTGTTCCCGTCACCGGAGGCCCTGGCTTCGCTGGACCCGGAGACGCTGGCCATGCCCCGAAGCCGCCGTCGCACGCTGCTCGCGCTGGTCGAGGCGCTGACCGGCGGGCTCGACCTCGGCGCGGGCAGCGACTGGGACGCGGCCAGGGCGGCGCTGACGGCGTTGCCGGGGTTCGGGCCGTGGACGGTCGAGAGCATCGCGATGCGGGCGCTGGGCGACCCGGACGCGTTCCTCCCCACCGACCTCGGCATCAAGTACGCGGCGGAAACCCTCGGACTCGGCGGCCAGGCCGCCGTCGTCGCCCGTTCCGCGGCGTGGCGCCCCTGGCGCGCCTACGCCACCCAGCACCTGTGGGCCACCGGTGACCACGCGATCAACCGGATGCCCGCCGCCTAGGAGGCCACCATGCGTTCCCACTCCGTCATCGACAGTCCCTGCGGCCCGCTGACGCTGGTCGCCGAGGACGGCGCGCTCTGCGGCCTGTACATGGTCGAGCAGCGCCACCGCCCGGACGAGCTGACGTTCGGCGCGGCCGACCCCGCCGCGGAGATCTTCGCCCGCGCCGAAACCGAGCTGAAGGAGTACTTCGCCGGTCAGCGCGAGCGGTTCGAGGTGCCGCTCGCCTTCGCCGGTACGCCGTTCCAGCGGTCGGTCTGGGCCCAGCTGCGCGAGATCCCGTACGGCACGACGATCTCCTACGGCGAGCTGGCCGACCGGCTCGGCAACCCGGGCGCGTCCCGCGCGGTCGGGCTGGCGAACGGCAAGAACCCGATCGGGATCATCGTCCCGTGCCACCGGGTGGTCGGCTCGACCGGTTCGCTCACCGGCTACGGCGGCGGCCTGGACCGCAAGCGGTACCTGCTCGACTTCGAGCGGGGCGCGCTGTTCTGATCCCAGCTCGTGGGAGGCGCCGTCCACTGCCGTGTGAGATGGGCTGCACCCGCGGCGGGGCGGGGCGGCGCCGCGCGGCCCGGGGTGGAAGGATCTGCAGATCGTGAAGACCTTCGATGAGCTGTTCGCGGAGCTTGCCGAGCGCGCGCGTACCCGTCCCGACGGGTCCGGCACCGTCGTCGCCCTCGACGCCGGGGTGCACGCCCAGGGCAAGAAGGTGCTCGAGGAAGCCGGCGAGGTGTGGATCGCGGCCGAGCACGAGTCCGACGACCGCCTCGCCGAGGAGATCTCCCAGCTGCTGTACCGGGTGCAGGTGCTCATGCTCGGCCGCGGTCTGTCGACCGAGGACGTCTACCGCTACCTGTGACGGGTCGCTCGAAAAACGAGGAGAGAAGCGAAATGCTGCGTGTTGCCGTGCCGAACAAGGGAGCCCTCGCCGCCGCGGCGACGGAAATGCTCGGCGAGGCGGGCTACCGCAAGCGGCATGAGCAGCGCGACCTGACCGTGCTCGACCCGGTCAACGAGGTCGAGTTCTTCTTCCTGCGCCCCAAGGACATCGCGATCTACGTCGGCTCCGGCGAGCTCGACCTCGGCATCACCGGCCGGGACCTCGCGCTCGACTCCGGCGCGCCGGTCGAGGAGATCCAGGCGCTCGGCTTCGGCGGCTCGACGTTCCGCTACGCCGCCCCGGCGGGCAAGGACTGGAAGCCGGCGGACCTGCACGGCAAGCGCCTGGCGACGTCGTACCCGCGGCTGGTCCGCGACGACCTCGCCCGCCACGGCGTCGAGGCCGAGGTGATCCGCCTCGACGGCGCCGTCGAGATCTCGATCCAGCTCGGCGTCGCGGACGCGATCGCGGACGTCGTCGAGTCCGGGCGGTCGCTGCGCCAGAACAACCTGGTGGCGTTCGGCGACCCGATCTGCGTTTCGGAAGCGGTGCTGCTGCAGCGCAAGGGGACCCCGGAGAGCAAGGCCAAGTCGCAGCTCGCGGCGCGGCTGCGCGGGGTCGTGTTCGCGCAGCAGTACCTGATGCTGGACTACGACTGCCCGCGCACGCTCGTCGAGCGGGCGATCGGCATCACGCCGGGCCTGGAGTCGCCGACGGTGGCCCCGCTGGCCGACGAAGGCTGGGTCGCCGTGCGCGCGATGGTGTCGCGCAAGGACGTCAACCGGATCATGGACGAGCTGGCCGAGGTGGGCGCGAAGGCGATCCTCGCCTCGGACATCCGCTCCTGCCGCCTCTGACCTGCCTCGTGAGTGTTTGGTCGGGTTAGAACCCGACCAAACACTCACGAGCGTGGCCGGTTGGGCTTCTTCGGCAGCAGGTCGTAGAGGCCCTTGCGGACGCCGTTGTCGTTGACGTTGCGCGCCACCGCGACCTCGGAGATGAAGTCCTCGAAGACGAACTCCTCGTCCGCGGGCACGACAGCCGGGGCCTGGTTCTGCGCCAGGTAGCCGTCGAGGGTGCCCGCGATCTCGCGGAACGACAGCGCCTGCAACGTCTCCGGGGCGTAGGTCGTCACCGGGACGCCGTGCGCGGCCGCTTCGTTCATCACCACGCCCAGCGGCAGGTGCGACAGCATCGGGATGCCGAACTCGTACATCTCCTGCAGCGCCGCGGCCGCGTAGTGCGAGATCGGCCGCCGGTAGAGGCTCGGCACCAGCCCGAACCACGACAGCGGCTGCCGCCCCACGGTCTGCTCGACGTACCGGACCTGGTCGGCCAGCAGCCGCAGCGCGCGGATGCTCGTCTTGTCCGGCTGCACCGGCACCAGGATGCCGTGCGATGCCGCCAGCGCGTTGTTCGTCAGCACGTCGAGCGCCGGCGGGCAGTCGATGATGCAGTGGTCGTAGTTGGCGAACTGGATGACCCGCGCCAGCTGCCAGCCGGGTACGCGGAACGAGTCGAGCCGCCGGATCAGGTCGAACATCCCCGGTGACGTCGGCACGACGTCGAGCGCGCCGCCCTTGCCGAGGTTGCTGCGCGGGTGCGGGACGACGATCTCGTCGATCGGGCCCTTCCACGTCTTGGCCAGCGCTTTCGCCAGGCTCGGCTGGTCCGGTGGCACCTCGGCCAGCCCGAGCATCTCGGTCGTCGCGTGCCCCTGCGGGTCGAGGTCGATAAGCAGCACCCGCCGGCCCCGCTCGGCCAGCGCGGCCGCGGTGCCGACGCTCAGCGAGGTCTTGCCGACCCCGCCTTTCTGGTTGACCACCGAGGTGATCTGCATGCCGGAGCGCTCCTCAAGTCGGTCGTTCCGCGAAGGTTATTGGATCCGGGCCGGTTGTGGGTGGCTATCCGCCCCCGGCCTGTCGCGGCCGGACCATCAGCGCCTGCGCGCCGGTCGCCAGCGGGCCGCTCGCGTCGTGCAGGATGCTCGTCGCCGTGCCGATGCCGTGCTCGCCGACCAGCGTGACCGCGTCGAGGCCGATCCACTCGCCCGCGGGCACCCGCCGCACGTGCACGGTCAGCTCGGAGTTGATGAACCACCACTGCCGCGGGTCGAGGAAGTTGGACACGCCGTTGCCGGAGTCGGCGACGGTGAACAGCCGCTGCAGCCCGCTCGGCTCCTCGCCGTCGACCAGCGGCACGCGCGGCCGGGCCCAGACCGCGGCCGGGCCCGGGACGTCCATCCCGCCGCGGACCGCGCGCCACTCCACGGCGTCGAGGTAGCCGCCCTGCCAGCCCTCCGGCCACG
>NZ_JAAGNB010000310.1:0-3585 GCF_010550475.1 Amycolatopsis sp. SID8362 | reverse complement strand
TCGGCGGTCGCCCGCACCTGGGCGCCGGCCATCGCGGCGGCCCGCAGCAGCCCCGCGCTGTCGGCCTCGGCCAGCCGCGCCGGGTCGTCGAGCAGGGTGTCGTCAAGCACTGTCGGCATCGGAAGTTCCGTTGGTGCCGGGCTGCGTCGCCTCGTCGAGGAGCAGCACCGGGATCCCGTCACGCACCGGGTAAACCCGGCCGCACTCGGTGCACGTCAGCGCGTCGGCCTCGGGGTCGTCCGGTGCGCCGGGGCGCAACGGGGCGTGATCCGGCGACGGGCACGCCAAGATCTCGAGGAGCTGGGCGTCGAGCGTGATGGCCATGGTTCCTCCATACCACGCGGGGGACTGTGGTGAAGAGCACTTCAGGACACAGTTCGGCCCCTACGCGCCCTTCTTAGGGGTGGGGTGGGGTCAGCTGCGGATGATCGCGAGCACTTCGTCCACCAGGCCCTGCACGGCCTCGGCGTTCGCGGCCTCGACGTTCAGGCGGAGCAGCGGTTCGGTGTTCGACGGGCGCAGGTTGAACCAGGCGCCGCCCGGCAGCTGCACGGTGAGGCCGTCCAGCTCGTCGATCTCGACGCCGGAGCGGGTGCCGAAGGTGTCCTTGACCGCCATCATCTTCGCGACCTGGTCGTCGACCGTGGAGTTGATCTCACCCGAAGCGGCGTAGCGCGAGTACGCGCTGGTCAGCTCGCTCAGCGGGCCGCTCTGCTCGCCGAGCGCGGCGAGGACGTGCAGCGCCGCCAGCATGCCGGTGTCGGCGCGCCAGAAGTCGCGGAAGTAGTAGTGCGCCGAGTGCTCGCCGCCGAAGATGGCGCCGGTCTTGGCCATCTCGGCCTTGATGAACGAGTGGCCGACGCGGGTGCGGACCGGCTTGCCGCCGTGCTCGGCGACGATCTCCGGCACGCCCTTGGACGTGATCAGGTTGTGGATGATCGTGCCGCCCGGGTCCTTGGCCAGCTCGCGGACGGCGACCAGCGCGGTGATCGCGCTCGGCGAAACCGGCTCGCCGCGCTCGTCGACGATGAAGCAGCGGTCCGCGTCGCCGTCGAAGGCGACCCCGGCGTCGGCGCCGACCTCGCGCACCTTCGCCTGCAGGTCGACGATGTTCTTCGGGTCGAGCGGGTTGGCTTCGTGGTTCGGGAAGGTGCCGTCGAGCTCGAAGTACATCGGGACCATGTCGATGGGCAGCCCGGCGAAGACGGTCGGGACGGTGTGCCCGCCCATGCCGTTGCCGGCGTCGACGACGATCTTCAGCGGCCGGCTGCCGGACAGGTCGACCAGGTTGCGCAGGTAGGCGGCGTAGTCGGCGAGGACGTCCCGCTCGGTCACCGAACCGCGCTGGCCCTCGAAGCCGGGGACGCCCTGCTCGACGGTGTCGCGGATCTCGGCGAGGCCGGTGTCCTGGCCGACCGGGGACGCGCCGGCGCGGCACAGCTTGATGCCGTTGTACTTGGCCGGGTTGTGGCTGGCGGTGAACATCGCGCCCGGCAGGTTCAGCGAGCCCGACGCGAAGTAGAGCTGGTCGGTGCTGGCCAGGCCGATGCTGACGACGTCGAGGCCCTGCGAGGTGACGCCATCGGCGAAGGCCGCGGACAGCCGCGGCGAGGAGTCGCGCATGTCGTGGCCGATCACCACCGACGGCGCCTCTGGCTTGATGAGCAGGGCGAACGCGGCGCCGAAGTCGCGAACGAGGTCCGCGTCGAGCTGCTCGCCGACCACGCCGCGAATGTCGTAGGCCTTCACGATGCCCGAAAGGTCTGGCACGCCGTCTCCCCGCGATTAGTCGTCCTGGCGCCCGCTGCGCCGCGCGGAAAGCCTACCGGCGGTGGTCGTGGGTTACGCGCTCAGGCGCGACCGGGGAGCACGCGCAGGTGACCGCGGCGCCCGGAGGGGCCATCCGGCTCGGGCGCGGGCGCGGGTTTGTCGGAGCGGCCGGCCTCGCGCACGGCCTCGGCCAGCGCCGTCAGCTCGTCGGCCGACGGGTCCGGCGCGGCGAACGCGCCTTCGTGCCGGACGACTTCCCAGCCCTTCGGGACGGTCAGCCGCAGCGCGTGGGCTTCGCAGAGGTCATAGGAGTGCGGCTCGGAGGCGGTGGCCAGCGGGCCGACGACGGCGGTGGAGTCGCTGTAGGCATACGTCAGCGTGGCCACAGCCGGCTCTAGACAGCCGGTACGCGAACACTTCCGTACGTTCCGCACGATCCGAAACGATAGCGTGTCGCCGCAAGGTAGGAGGAGCGACACGCGCTGGGACGTGCCGACCGCATAGACTTCCGGAGTGGCGACGGCTCGTGACTACCGACAGCGGCGGCGCCTGCGACGGGACCGGCACGGCCGGGGCCTGCGCGGGACGCTGTACCCGGCGACCCTGCCCGCCGCCGCGAGCCGCGCGGAGCGGTTCGACGCGCTGGTGCTCGACGCGCTCGAACCCATCGAGGCCCGCTGGCGCCACGAGCTGACGAAGCTCGACGTGGCGGTGGACGACGTCCCGGAAATCCGCGAGAACGGCCACTCCCCGGCGGACGGTGTGCTGCACGACGGCGCGGTGCCGCTGTCCCGCCTGGTCCCGGCGGGTGTGGACCGGACGGGCATGCCGACGCGCGCCCGGATCGTGCTGTACCGGCGGCCGTTGGAGGCGCGGGCGAAGGACCCGTCGGAGCTGGCCGAGCTGGTGCACGACGTGCTGGTGGAGCAGGTGGCGGGGTATCTGGGCGTGGAGCCGGACGTCATCGAAGGCGAGTAGCGCGCGAGGATCCTTTGCGTCGCTGTGGGGTGGCACGAACGGTCCAGTCGCGCGCTTTGCGACCGGCACGAACGGACCACTCGCGTCCGCCGCACCGTTGCGAACGGACCACTCGCACGGCCCCGCTGGCGCGAACGGACCACTCGCGCCTCCCGGACGGCACCAATGGCCACTCGCGGCTTCCCGGCTGGCGCGATCGGCCACCGGCGCCCGCCCGTTGCGAACGGTCCGCTCGCGCCCTTCGCGACTGGCACGAGCGGCCCACTCGCGCCGCCGAACGTAGTGAATGACTCATTCATGTCGTCCGACGACATGAATGAGTCATTCACGTCATCGGGTCAGGAGCGACGCCGCGCCGGCACCGCCGTCAGCACCGTGAACAGGACCGCCGCGAGCTGGGCCAGCAGGAGCAGGTTCCGCTCCGTCCCGGGGTGCTCCACCGTCACCTCCGACGACGCCGGCGGCACCGACACCGCCACCTGGTGCCCCCACGCCGGCACGATCGGCACGCTCTTGCCGCCCACCGAAGCCTTCCAGCCCGCTTCCTGCTCCGCCGCCAGCACCAGCAGGCGGCCGGTCGGACCCTCCGACACCCGGACACGCACGTCCGGAAGGCCCGCCTGCACCGGCGCCACGCCCGGCGCCAGGCCCGGCGCACCGCCGCCGGTGACCGCCGCCTTCGCCTGCTCAGGCGAGATCAAGATCACCTGCCCCGCCGGGGCCAGCAGGCGGAGCACACCGCGCCCGTCCGACGTCGGGGCGGCCACCGACACCAGGTCCTTCGCCAGCGGCGGGTACGCCCGCGGGTCCGCGCCCGGCGGCAGCACCACGTACTCC
>NZ_JAAGNB010000250.1:0-4730 GCF_010550475.1 Amycolatopsis sp. SID8362 | reverse complement strand
GCCGGGCAGGTCGCCCGCGCCCGGGGCCGTGCCGACCGGGGTCGGCTCCGGCTTGAGGGCCGGCTTCGGCTCCTTCTCCGGCGGCGGCCACGGCTCGCCGCGCTCCATCGCCAGCTCGCCCGGGGTCTTGATCGGCGGCTTGTCCGACGGGGTCCGCTCACCGAACTCGTTGAAGACGGTGATGTGCGGGCGCTTCTCGACGGTCGCGAAGATCCGCTCGAGGTCCTTGCGCTGCAGCGTCTCCTTCTCCAGCAGTTCGATGACCAGCTCGTCGAGGACGTCGCGATAGGTGTTCAGCACGTGCCACGCCTCGGTGTGCGCCGTCTCGATGAGCTTGCGCACCTCCTCGTCGATCTCGTGCGCCACCTCGAGCGAGTAGTCCGCCTGCCGCCCGGCCGACCGGCCGAGGAACGGGTCGCCCTGCTCCTGGCCGTACTTGACCGCGCCGAGGCGGGCGCTCATGCCGTACTCCATCACCATCGCGCGGGCGATCTTCGTCGCCTGCTCGATGTCCGCGGACGCGCCGGTGGTGGGCTCGTGGAAGACGAGCTCCTCGGCCGTGCGGCCGCCCATCGCGAAGACCAGCCGGCCGATCATCTCCGAGCGGGTCATCAACTCCTTGTCGTCCTCCGGGACGATCAAGGCGTGCCCGCCGGTGCGGCCGCGGGGCAGGATGGTCAGCTTGTAGACCGGTTCGATGTCCGGCATCGCCCACGCGGCGAGCGCGTGCCCGCCCTCGTGGTAGGCCGTGATCTTCTTCTCCTTCTCGGAGATGATCCGGCTCTTGCGGGCGGGGCCGCCGACGACGCGGTCGACCGACTCCTCCAGCGCGACGTCGGTGATCACGTGCCCGTTCTGGCGGGCGGTGAGCAGCGCGGCCTCGTTCAGCACGTTGGCCAGGTCCGCGCCGGACATGCCGACGGTCCGCTTGGCCAGGCTGCCCAGGTCGGTGCCCTGCGCGATCGGCTTGCCCTTGGCGTGCACCTCGAGGATCGCCTTGCGGCCGCGCAGGTCGGGCGCGGACACCGGGATCTGCCGGTCGAACCGGCCGGGGCGCAGCAGCGCCGGGTCGAGGATGTCGGGCCGGTTGGTGGCCGCGATCAGGATGATGCCGCCGCGGGCGTCGAAGCCGTCCATCTCGACGAGCAGCTGGTTCAGCGTCTGCTCGCGCTCGTCGTGCCCGCCGCCGAGGCCGGCGCCGCGCTGGCGGCCGACCGCGTCGATCTCGTCGACGAAGATGATGCACGGCGCGTTCTGCTTGGCCTGCTCGAACAGGTCGCGGACGCGCGAGGCGCCGACACCGACGAACATCTCGACGAAGTCCGAGCCGGAGATCGTGTAGAACGGCACGCCCGCCTCACCGGCGACGGCTCGCGCGAGCAGCGTCTTGCCGGTACCCGGCGGCCCGTAGAGCAGCACGCCCTTCGGGATCTTCGCGCCGAGCGCTTGGTAGCGCGCCGGGTTCTGCAGGAAGTCCTTGATCTCGTACAGCTCTTCGACGGCCTCGTCGGCACCCGCGACGTCCCCGAAGGTCGTCTTGGGCATGTCCTTGTTCAGCTGCTTGGCCTTGGACTTGCCGAAGTTGAGGACGCGGTTGCCGCCGCCCTGCGCGTTGTTCATCATCCACATCAGCAGGCCCAGGACGAGGGCCAGCGGGATGGCGAAGATGAGGATCTGCGTCAGCACGCCCTGCTGGGTCACCTTGGTGGTGAACTTGATCGGCTGGCCGCCGTTCTTCGCCGCGATCAACGAGTCGTAGATCGGGCGGGTGGCGTCCGCCGGGTACTGCGAAATGATCTGGGTGACCTGCTGGCCGTCCACGTCCACCGGCTTCGAGAGCAACAGCTTGAGCTGCTGCTCCTTGTCCTCGAGGCTGGCTTCCTTGACGTTGTTCGAGGAGATCTGGGAGTTCGCCACCGAGATGGGTGCCTGGGTGTACCCACGATCACTGTCGAAGATCGTGTTGTACGCGAACAACGCCAGCAACCCCGCGACGATCCACAGCAGTGGGTTCCTGAGCACGCTCTTCCGGTTCATACGACTCGGCCCTGGTGGCCTCGACCCTCCCTGGTTGGGCGGCTCCTGTGATACCCGCCATCACGATCTTGACAACCCGTGGTGCCCGGGCTGCCGTCCCATCAGGGTACCGTCCGCTGCCGCGTTCATCCCCTGTGAGCCTCTCGCAGGTCAACGGGCGATACCGCGCCCGGGTTCCCGCCCGGCGTCCGAGGTGGTCACGCTATCGCGTGCCGTCGGACACACTGCTCACCATCTCGCCCAGCCGGATCCGCAACGTCGCCGGGTCGGCCGGGGCCACCGTGACCCACTCCCGACCGTCCGTACCTGCGCGGGAGAGGCTCAGGTAGCGGCCGGTCGCGGTGTCGAACCAGGCCAGGACGCGGGACCGCTGCTTGGCCCCGACCTGCGAACGGCTGTTCGCTGCGAGCTGACCGCCCCGCTGCCGCGGCTGCCCGGCCAGGCGGCCGTACGCCTCTCGCGGGTCGGCCGTGACGCGCTCGCTGAGCGGGGTCCGGCGCGCCTTGCCCCGGCGTTTGTCTTCTTCCTCACCCGGCGCCGACGGCAGCGACACGGGCACCCGGATCGGGGCCGTGCGCAGGGCGTCGTCCAGCGGGAGCGTGACCGACGCCTCGCTGCCGCGCGGGCCGGCGGGCAGCACGTCGACCACCGCGGACACCAGCGCGTCCGGCGGGAGGTCACGCAGCCAGATGCCGTCGGCGTCCTGGACCGCGAGCACGCCCTTGCTGTCGTCGGCCGCCGCGAGCACGCCGACGGTCGGCGCCTCGAACTGCGGGATGTGCAGCGCGTCGATGGTCAGCGGGGCGAAGGCCAGCAGGTGCAGCGCGTCTTCGATCGGGGGCGCGAGCGAGCCGCGCTGCTCGCGGACGCCGCGCGCCTTCAGCTCGACGTCGACGCGGTGGCGCAGGGAAACGCGCTCGTCCTCGGTCGCGCCGTGCGACCGGACGCGCAGCGGGTACGGCAGCTCCCCGACCTGCGCCGACTCCCAGAGGAAGTCGAACGCCAGTGGCGAGAAGAACTCTTGCATCATTACTCTCCCGGATCGGACTCTTGCTCAGCGTAGCCCGCACCACCGACAAAAAGTGAGCGCCGGCCGAGCACGCTAGGAGAAGCCGGAGCCCGATCCTGGCAGAGGTGACGGGTCAGGCCATGAGGGGCACCTTCATGGCCGTAAGAGCAGGGCTTCGGGTCGCGCCGACCGGAGTGGCCATCATGCCGACTGGAGCGGCCAACACGTCCGGGTCTCCGGTGTGTTGGCCACTCCGGTCGCTGAACTGGCCGTTCCGGGCATTGAGTTGGCCGTTCCGGGCGATCCCCTGATCGACACCGGTAGCACGGCCGCTCAAGCGACTTTGCCGGAACCCTGGCACCTGGCAGAGGTGACCGGCGGTGCCGGCAGGAGGCTCAGACCGGCGTGGCCGAACCCGCCGCCGTCGCCAGCATCTCGCCGAGGCGGTGGCGCAGGGTCGCCGCGTCCGCCGGCGCGATCGTGATCCAGTCACGGCCGTCGCGGCCGCTGGTCGCCTGCGTGAAGTAGCGGCCCGTCTCGGTGTCGAACCAGCTCAGCACCGGCGTCCGCGTGCGGCCGCCCATCCGCGAACGCGCGTTGGCCGCGATCTGGCCGCCGCGCAGGCGGGGCTGGGCGTGCAGCCGGGCCAGTGCCTTGCGGTCCTCGTCCGCCGACGAGCGTTCGTCGCCGTTGCCGCGGCGCTGCAGGAAGTCGACGCCGTGCGCGCCGACCAGCTGCTCCAGCGGCACCGTGATCGACTTCTCGGTGCCGCGCGGGGCGCCCGGCAGCAGCGAGACGATCGCGCTGGCCAGACCGTCCGTCGGACACGGGTTCAGGTGCAGGCCGCGGCGGTCCTGCACGGCCAAGAGCCCCTGGCCGCCCAGCACGCCGGCGATGGCGAGCAGCGGCTCGGCGTCCGGGGCGATCAGCTGGACGGCGTCCAGGCTCAGTTCCGGGGTCGCCAGCACGCCGAAGTAGTCCTCGACGTGCGGTTCGGGCCGCCCGCGGCCGTCGGCGAGCCCCCGCGCGACGAGACCCTCCAACGTGCGGCGGCGCAGCAGCGCACGCTCGTCGACGGTCGCGCCGTGCGAGCGGATGCGCAGCGGGTACGGCAGCTCGCCCAGCCCGGCGGACTCCCAAAGGAAGTCCACCTCGACCGGGGTGAGCAGCTCAGCGTTCGGCATCGAGCCACCCCCAAGAGAAACCGGGCCGGGCACACCGTCGGCGTGCCCGGCCCGAAAGGATCAGCGGTCTTCGTCGTCCCCGGACCACGCGCCGATGACCGGCGGCGGGGTCGCCTGGTTGGCGCCGAAGGCCTCGTCCGGGTCCGCCTCGATGAGGAAGGACGCGTGCGTGTGCTCCTCGTCCTGCTCGCCCTGGGCACCGTGCGGGGCCATGCCGCCCATGCCGCCCGGGTTCATCGGCGGCGGGGCCTGCTGCCCGCCGATCGTGCCAGCGGACGAGACGAGCCCCTGCTGCGGCGCCTGCTGCGAAGCGGCGCTCTGGCCCTCGGCCGAAGCCAGGGTCGTGTCGTTCTCGGCCTTCGAGCCGGACTTGCTGCCCGCGCCGAGCGCCCGCGACGCCAGCGCGCCGAGACCACCGGCGACGCCGCCGATGCCGAGGCCCATCCCGATCTTGCCCAGCGGGCTGCCGCCACCGGCCGCCGTGCCGCCCGGGGCGACCT
>NZ_JAAGNB010000195.1:0-4373 GCF_010550475.1 Amycolatopsis sp. SID8362 | reverse complement strand
CTCGGCGGGACGGCCGCGGCGGGACGGCTGGGGCAGGTCGTACTCGCCGCTGTGCCGCGAAGCCGGCGGCAGTTCCTGGTACCCGCTCGCCCGCGGGTCGTCGCGGCGTGGTGCGGGACGGGACGGCGGCGGGGTGGCCGGTCCCGGCTCGCGCAGTCGCCTGCGTCCGCGGGGCAGCTCGGGGTGCTGCTCGTTCATCGGTCTCCCTCCCGGGCGCGGTGCGCAGCGGCGGCGTCGATCCAGGCCTGCAGGATCTCGACGGCGGCGGCCTGGTCGACCACCGCGCGCTGCTTGCGGCCTTTGACCCCGCGCTGGGAGAGGATGCGGGATGCGGTGACCGTGGTCAGCCGCTCGTCGCCCAGCCGGACCGGCACGGGCGTGATCCGCCCGGCCAGGCGTTCAGCGTACGCGATCGCCAGCTCGGCCGCCGGTCCCTGGCGGTTGGCGAGCGTTCTCGGCAGTCCCACGATCACCTCGACCACCTCGTGCTCGGTGACGAGGGCGGCCAGCTGGTCCAGATCACTGTCGTCGGTCGCATCGCGGGAGAGGGTAACCAATGGCGAAGCGAGCAGGGGGGCCGGATCGCTGAGCGCCACCCCGACCCGGACGGATCCGACATCCACCCCGAGCCGACGGCCGCGCCCCGGATCGTCCTTGCCTGGGCGATCCGGGCCGCGGTTTCCGCGGTTAACCAATGCCGGCAATCGCCGAGCGCAGGGCCGCGACCGCTTCGGCCGCACCGGCCGGGTTGGTGCCGCCGCCCTGGGCCATGTCGGGCTTGCCGCCGCCCCGGCCGCCGATCTTCTCGGCGAACGACGGCACGAGCTTGCCCGCGGCGATCCCCTTGTCCTGGGCCGCCTTCGTCGTCGCGACGACGAAGCTCAGCTTCTCGCCGGCCGGCGAGAACAGCGCCACGACGCCGGGCCGCGCGCCGAGCCGGCCGCGGATGTCGGAGGCGAGCGCGCGCAGGCCGTTGCCGTCGACGTCCGGGACGACCTCGGCCACGACGGTGACGCCGCCGATCTCCTGGGCCTTGTCGACCAGCGCGCCCGCCGAGCCCAGCACCTGCTGGGTCTTGAGCTGCGCGATCTCCTTCTCGGCGTTCTTCAGCCGGGTCAGGACGTCGTCGATGCGGCCGGGAAGTTGCTCCGAAGGGACCTTGAAGGTACTGGCCAATTGGGAGACCAGCAGCTGCTCCTTGCGGACGTACTTCAGCGCGTCCGAACCGACCAGCGCCTCGACGCGGTGCACGCCCGAGCCGATGGAGGCGTCGGAGACCAGCTTGACCAGGCCGAGCTCGCCGATCCGGTCGACGTGCGTGCCACCGCAGAGCTCGCGGGAGTACTCGCCCATGTCGACCACCCGGACGTCGTTGCCGTACTTCTCGCCGAACAGCGCGACCGCGCCCAGCTCGAGGGCCTTGTCCTTGGTCGTGGTGAAGCTGTTCACCTCGACGTTGGTCTGCAGGTAGTCGTTGACCTCCTGCTCGACCTCGGTCAGCACGTCCGCCGACACCGAGCCCGGCGTGGTGAAGTCGAACCGCATCCGGCCCGGCGAGTTCAGCGAACCCGCCTGCGCCGCGCGCTTGCCGTACGCGCCGCGGACGGCCGCGTGCACCAGGTGCGTCGCGGAGTGCGAGCGCTCGATGGACAGCCGGCGGTGCGCGTCGACCGAGCCGGTGACCTTCGAGTCCAGGCCGATCTCGCCGTCGACGACCTCGACGCGGTGCACGAACAGCCCCGGGACGATCTTCTGGACGTCCAGGACCTTCAGCTCGACGCCGTCGCCCAGCAGGACGCCGGTGTCGGCGACCTGGCCACCGCTTTCGGCGTAGAACGGCGTGCGGTCGAGGACCAGCTCCGCTTTCTTGCCCGCGGCGACGCTGCGGACCGGCTGCCCGTCTTCGAGCAGCGCGACGACCTTCGCCTCGGCCTGAAGGTCGGTGTAGCCGAGGAACTCGGTCTCGCCGTGCTGCTCCAGGACCTTCCGGTACTCCGAGAGGTCGCCGTGGCCGGTCTTGCGGGCCGCCGCGTCCGCCTTCGCGCGGGTCCGCTGCTCGTTCATGAGCGTGCGGAAACCGTCCTCGTCGACGGCCAGGCCCTGCTCGGCCGCCATCTCCAGCGTGAGGTCGATCGGGAAGCCGTAGGTGTCGTGCAGCTGGAACGCCTTGTCGCCGGCGAGCACGTCGCCGCCGCCGCGCTTGGTCTCCTCGGCCGCGAGGTCGAAGATGCGCGAGCCGCTGGTCAGGGTCGAGAGGAAGGCCTCCTCCTCGATCCGGACGACCTCGTTGATCCGGTCGAAGCCGTCGACCAGCTCGGGGTAGGTCGGGCCCATGGTGTCGCGCACGACCGCCGCGAACGCCTGCAGCACCGGCTCGTGCACGCCCAGCAGGCGCGAGGAGCGGATGATGCGGCGCAGCAGGCGGCGCAGCACGTAGCCGCGGCCGTCGTTGCCCGGGGTGACGCCGTCGCCGATCAGCAGCACGCCGGTGCGGGCGTGGTCGGCGATGACGCGGAAGCGGACGTCGTCGGCGTGGTTGCCGCCGTAGCGGCGGCCGGAGAACTCCTCGGCGCGGCCGATGACCGGGCGCACGAGGTCGGTCTCGTAGACGTTCTCGACGCCCTGCAGGATCGTCGCGACGCGCTCGACGCCCATGCCGGTGTCGATGTTCTTCTTCGGCAGCTCGCCGATCGGCTTGTGCCCGAGCTTGGGGCTCAGGTCGCCGCGGACGTCCTGCATGAAGACGAGGTTCCAGATCTCGATGTAGCGGTCCTCGTCCGCGACCGGGCCGCCCTCGCGGCCGTACGCCGGGCCGCGGTCGTAGTAGATCTCGGAGCACGGGCCGCCGGGACCGGGCACGCCCATGTCCCAGTAGTTGTCCTTGCCGTCGCGCGCCTGGATCCGCTCGCCGGGCAGGCCGGTGAGCTTGCGCCACAGGCCCGCGGCCTCGGAGTCGTCCTCGTAGACCGTCGCCCAGATCCGGTTCGGGTCGAGGCCGTAGCCGCCTTCGCTCTGGGGCTTGGTGATCAGCTCCCAGGCGTTCTCGATGGCGCCTTCCTTGAAGTAGTCGCCGAAGGAGAAGTTGCCCGCCATCTGGAAGAACGTGTTGTGCCGGGTGGTCTTGCCGACCTCGTCGATGTCCGGCGTGCGCACGCACTTCTGCACGGAGGTCGCGCGCGGGTACGGCGGCGGCGCCTCACCGAGGAAGTACGGCTTGAACTGCACCATGCCGGCGTTGACGAACAGCAGGTTCGGGTCGTCGAGGATCAGCGGCGCGCTGGGCACGCGCGTGTGGCCCTTGCCCTCGAAATGGCGCAGGAAACGATCAGTGATTTCGTGTGTGTCCACGGGTCAGTCCTTGTACTGGTGGCTGCGAACGAGGTCGGACGGCGGCGGCGGAAGGGTTCCGGGCAGGCCCGGATCAGCCCTCCGCCCGGCGAGCTCGCCGGACCGGGCGCCGCGCGGCAGCCGCGTGCCGTCCTTCGGCGCGGGGCGCCGAGACGCCTGTCCGCTCCTCGACCATGTCGTGCAACTCCTGCTCCCGCTCGTTCATGCCCGCGCGCACTTCGGCGCCGAACGAACCCACGGCGCCGGCCAGCTCGCGCACGGCGTCGCCCAGGTTCGATGCTAACCCCGCCGGAGTGGCCTGACGAGCCGTTTCGGCCGCCTTGCGGGACAGGGCGACCCCGGCGACCACGCCGACGCCGAGCCAGAACAGCCGCCTCATTTGCCGGCCTTCTTCGCGGCCTTCAGCGCGTTCTTCTTCTTGCGCGCGCGGATCGCCTTGGACAGGCCGTAGGACAGCGCCGCGGTCTTGACCAGCGGGCCGCCCAGCGTCGCGGTGAACACCGACGTCAGCGCGGAGACGTTGCCGGAGACGGCCTGCGCGTTCGACGTGATCCCGTCCACCCGCTCGAGCTGGGTGTTGACGTGCGTGATCGTCTGGTTCGCGCCGATCAGCAGCGGGTCGGTGTTGCTGTTGGTGCGCTCGATCGCCTCGGTGGCCGCGTCCAGCGTCTTGCCGAGCTTGATCAGCGGGATCGCCAGCAGGACGACCAGCACCACGAATGCACCTGCGGCGATCAACGCGGCGATCTGCCCTGCCGACACGGGCCCTCCTCGGATAAGCGGTCTTGGGTGCTGGTGAGGTTACCGCCTGGCCGGGTTCCCGACCGTGTCACCCCGCGCGGGCCGGAAAACCCGTCGCCCCCGGCGCCCGCGGGGCGGTACACCTGGGCGATGGCACACGACGACGGACCCGGGCGCCGGGTCCTTTCCGGGCCGGGCGGCGCGGCGGCCGACGTGCTGGCCGTGTTGCCCGGCGCCGACCTGACCACGGTGCAGCTGGAGATCGCGCGCCGCCGCGCGGCCCG
>NZ_JAAGNB010000148.1:0-2956 GCF_010550475.1 Amycolatopsis sp. SID8362 | reverse complement strand
CGGACCCCACCGCCGCCGAGCGCGAGCCGCATCCCGAGCCCGAAGTCGGCGACCCAGCGGCGGATCACCGGATCACCGCCGGGTACCCGGCCCGCGGCGCCGGGCCGGCCACCCGGTGCCGCCGCGCTACCAGCTTCTGAGGCCGCACCCCGCACGCCCGACCGGCTGCCCGACCACGGCCCACCTCGAACCGCGAAGCCGACCACTCGCGCACCATTCCCGGCCGCGGACTCGACACCCAGCCCGCCACCCGCTGCCCGGTCATCGGCCTGCCTCGAACCGCGGAGTCCACCACTCGCGCACCATCCCCGGCCACGGACTCACCACCCCGTACCCCCGTCATCGGGTCGCCTCCAGCCGGCGGGTCCGGCCGTCGCGGACGACGACCTCGCGGTCGGAATACGCCGCCACCCGAGCTTCGTGCGTCACCAACACCACCGCCGCGTCGCGGTCGCGGGCCGCGGTGGTCAACAGCTGCATCACCTGCTCGCCGTTGAGGGAATCGAGGGCTCCCGTCGGCTCGTCGGCGAACACCACGCGCGGTGCGGTGACCAGTGCGCGGGCGACCGCCACCCGCTGGCCCTGCCCGCCCGACACCTCCCCCGGACGCTTCCCCTCGATGCCCGACAGGTCCAGCTCCGCCAGCATCGCGCGCCCCCGCTCGGCGGCCACGCGGCCCCGCACGCCGTTCAAGCGCAGCGGCAGGGCCACGTTCTCCAGGCACGTCAGCTCCGGCACCAGCTGCCCGAACTGGAACACGAACCCGAAGTCCGTACGCCGCAAGGAAGAGCGGGCGCGGTCGGACAGGCCGGCCAGGTCCGCGCCGTCGTAGCGGACCGTGCCGGCGTCCGGCTGGACGATGCCGGCGAGGCAGTGCAGCAGCGTCGACTTGCCCGCGCCCGACGGTCCCATCAGCGCCACGACCTCGCCGGCCCGCACCCGAAGGCTCGCCCCTGCCAGCGCCTCGGTCGGCCCGTAGGCCTTCCGCACTTCCATCGCCTCCAGCAGCACGCCGCTCACGCGATCTCCTCCGCCAGCTGGTCCAGCCGGGCCGCGGTCAGCTCCAGCCAGCGGAGGTCGGCCTCCAGGTGGAACAGCGCGTGGTCGCAGATCAGCTGGTCGACGAGGTCACCGCCGGTCTTGCGGCGGGTCAGCTCGCGCATCGCGTCGAGGTGCGCCGACCGCTGGACGTCGAGGACCTCGGCGGCCGGGCGGCCGGACAGCAGCGCGAGCACCACCTTCGTGTACAGCGTGTTCTGCAGGTACGCGTCGGGCTTTTCCGGTGTCTCCAGCCAGGTGCCGACGTCGGCGACCCCGGCGTCGGTGATCGCGTAGCGCTTCCGCTCGGGGCCGCCGTCCACCTCGACGCCGTCGGCCTCGACGAGTCCCTGCTTCAGCAGCCGCGCGAGGGTCGAATAGACCTGGCCGTAGTGCACCCGGCGGTCGTGCCCGAACCGGTCGTCGTACGCGCGTTTCAGGTCGTAGCCGTGCCGGGGGCCGCTCTCGAGCAGCCCGAGCAAGGTGAGTCCGATCGACATGCCGGCGACTGTACACGGTGTGTATAGCTACGGTTTATACACCCCGTTCATAGTGATCAACGGCGGTCGCCAGCACCGCCCGCAACGGCGTCGCCGGACGTCCCAGCAGCTCCTCGAGCACCGGTCCGGTGACGGCGAATTCGCCCCTGCGCGCGGCGTGGAACATGCCCAGCAGCAGGCTCGCCTGCGCTTCCGGAACGCCGTGCCCGGTCAGGCCGGCCACCCACTCGTCGTCCCCGGCCACGACCCGCCGGATCGGGCGGCCCGTCAGCTCGGTGAGCAGACCGGCGACGTCGTCGAGGTCGAGTGCGGCCGGCGCGGTCAGCGGCGGTGTCGGCCCGTCGAACCGTCCCTCCTCGGCCAGGATGATCGCCGCCGCCTCGGCGAGGTCGGCGTGGGCGGTCCAGGACACCGGCCCGTCGGCGGGCGCGATCAGTTCGCCGGTCCGCAGCGCCTCCCCCAGCAGCAGCGGGACGGTGGCGGCGTAGAAACCGTTGCGCAGCACGGTGAACGGCGAGCCCGCCGCCGCGAGGTGCCGCTCGGTCGCCGCGTGGTCGGGCATCGGCGCGAACAGCGAGTCCCCGGCGGCCGCCTGGTGACTCGTGTAGAGAACGCGTTTCACCCCCGCTTCGCGCGCGGCGTCGATCGCCGCGATGTGGTGCGCGCGGGCGGTTTCCCCGGTCGAGTCCGTCGAGACGACCAGCACCTGCGCCGCCCCCTCGAACGCCTCGGCCAGCGAAGCCGGATCGGCGAAGTCGCCGCGGCGCACACGGACACCCCTCTCGGCGAGTTCGGCCGCGCGAGCGGGCTCGCGCACGCTCACGCCGATTTCCGCGGCCGGGACCCGGTCGAGCAGGTGGCCCACGATCTGCGAGCCCAGCTTGCCGGTACCCCCGGTGATGACGATCATGGCAGTTCCCTTCGTTAACGTCGTTAGTAACCACGTTAGCACCAATGCTAGCCATCATGCGTTACCATTGGAACCATGACCCGGACGGAAGCCCGCGAGAAGATCGTCGAGACCGCCGCGCGGCTGCTCCGGGAGCAGGGGGCCGCGGCGGTGACCGTCCGCGCCGTCGCCCAGGCGGCCGGCCTGCAGGCGCCCGCGCTCTACCGGTTCTTCGAGGACAAGGACGCGCTGCTCGACGCGGTCGCCGAGCACGTCTTCACCAGCTACGTCGCCGGGAAGTCGGACACCGCGGGGACCGGCGACCCGGTGGCCGACCTGCGGGCGGGCTGGGACGCCCACATCGGGTTCGGCCTCGCCAATCCGGCGGTGTTCGGTCTGCTCGTCGTCCCCGGCCGCGTTTCACCGGCGGCCGAAGCGGGCCTGGCGGTCTTGCGCGGCCGCATCCACCGCGTCGCCGCGGCCGGCCGGCTCCGCGTCCCCGAGCCGCGCGCGGCCGAACTGGTCCACG
>NZ_JAAGNB010000110.1:0-3343 GCF_010550475.1 Amycolatopsis sp. SID8362 | reverse complement strand
CGGTTCGGCACCGGGGTCCAGCGCGGCGCGGGCGGCCTCCACCGCGGCGAGGATCGTCACGGCGTGCTCGGCCAGCCGCCGTCCCGCGGGGGTGAGCCGCACGCGGCGGCCGTCCGGTTCGAGCAGCGGCGCGCCGGTTTCCTTCGCCAGCGTCGCGATCTGCTGCGAGACCGTCGACGTCGTGGTGCCGAGCACATCCGCGACCGCGCGCATCGAGCCGTGGCGGGACAGTTCGAGGAGGAACTGCAGCCTGCGGGTGTCCATCCCGCGATTGTCCACGATTCGCGAACGGTACGTCCACGATCGGCACGTGGACGCGAACGGTGCGGATGGG
Organism: Amycolatopsis sp. SID8362; assembly: GCF_010550475.1. NCBI lineage: Bacteria > Bacillati > Actinomycetota > Actinomycetes > Pseudonocardiales > Pseudonocardiaceae > Amycolatopsis > Amycolatopsis sp. SID8362. The sequence continues at coordinate 3,009 of NZ_JAAGNB010000110.1, read as the reverse complement.
CTTTGCTCGGCACGTGCTGTCCTCCACCCGTACCGGCGCGGCCTTCGCGGTCGCCGCCATGCTCTGCGTCCAGCTCGGTCTCGCCGTGTCCGTCGGCCTGTTCGACCGCCTCGGCCCCGAGGGAGCCGCGTGGCTCCGCCTGGCCTGGGCCGGTGTGCTGCTGCTCGTGCTGGTCCGGCCGCGGCCGTCGTCGTTCCGGCGCGGCACTTTTCTCGCCTGCTGCGGCCTCGGCGTGGTCACCGCGGGCATGACCATGCTGTTCATGCAGGCGGTCGCCCGGTTGCCGCTCGGCACGGCGAGCGCGCTGGAGTTCCTCGGGCCGCTCACGGTCGCCGTCACGCGCGGGCGCGGCGGCAAGAAGCTGTGGCCGGTCCTCGCCGCGGCCGGCGTGCTCCTGCTGACCGAACCGTGGCGGGGCGGCGCCGACCTGCTCGGCGTCGGCTACGCGCTCGCGTCCGCGGTGTGCTGGGCGGCGTACATCCTGCTGACGCAACGGGTCGGCGACGAGGTGGCGGGCGTGCGCGGGCTCGCCGTGTCGATGCCGGTGGCGGGGATCGTGGCGACGCTCGCCTTCGGGCCGGGCGCCTTCGGGCACCTGACGTGGGACCTGCTGCTCGTCGGACTCGGGCTGGCGGTGCTGCTGCCGGTGATCCCGTTCAGCCTGGAGATGCTCGCCCTGCGCCGGCTGAACGCCTCGGCGTTCGGCACGTTGATGAGCCTGGAGCCGGCCATCGCGCTGACGATCGGGTTCGTCGTGCTGCACCAGGTCCCGAACGCCGGCGCGGTGGCCGGGGTCCTGTTCGTCGTGGTCGCCGGCGTCGGCGCCGAACGCAGCGGCGCGCGGGAGCCAGTGCTCACCCACTCCGCGCCGGGGTGACGTCGCCCGCGGCTACGCCGAAGCCGCGCGCTGCCGCCGGTGGGCGGCCATCCGGACCGGGGAGTTCGCCGCGCCGTCGCCGGCGTAGCCACCGATCCGCTGCACCACCTCGAAGAAGACGCGGCCGCCCAGCACCACCGTGAAGAAGTGCAGCAGCTCGCCGTGCTCGTCACGGTCGTACAGCACCGACTCCTGCCGCAACGCCGCCAGCAGCGAAGGCTCCGGGGCCAGGCGGGCGTCGAGGTCGTCGTAGTAGTTGCCGGGGATTTCGAGCAGGGGCGCGCCGAGTTCGCGCATCCGGCGAGCGCTCGCCAGTGCGTCGCCCGTCGTCAGCGCGATGCGCTGGGGTTCGCGCACCCCCGGCGCCCAGTCACCGCGCCGGAGCAGGGCCGATTCGAGGGCGATCCGGACGCGCCCGGACGGATCGGCCACCGTCCGGCTGCGCACCAGGCCGAACGGCGCCGCGAACTCCGTCACCGGCTCCGGCGCCAGGCCGAGCACCGCGCGGTAGAACAGCGCCGCCTCGTCGAAGTGGTCGAACGGCTGGGTCAGGGCGAGGTGGTCGATCCCGGTCACCCCGGCACCCGCGCCTTCCGGCGACGTCTCGGCGAAGTCCCCGAGCCAGCTGTCCGCGGTGTCGGCGCCGGTTCGGCAGAAGAAGACCGACGTGCCGTCCGGGGCGGCGATCGCCGACAGATCGGCTTCGTCGGCACGGTGGCCGCGCGGCAGGATCGGCGCGAGCAGCCGCTGGGCCCGCTTGGCGGACGCGACCGGGTCGGCGCTCTCGACGGCGACCGCGGCGACCGACGCGCCCGCCGGAGCATCCGCGCTGTTCAGCAGGATCCGCGCGTCCCCCTGCCGCCACAACCGGACCGGCTTGGACCGGTGGTGGCCCGTTTCGGTGAAACCCAGCCCGCGCAACGCGTCCGCCAGGCGGGCCTCCGCGTCGGCGTCGACCGCCAGCTCGGCGAACGCGTGCCCGGACAACTGCGGCGCCGGTGGAAGGTCCGCGACACCAAGGGTTTCCTGCAGGCCGAGCAGGGACCGCATCGCGTCGACGGCCGCGGGTCCCGGGTCGGCTTGGCGGAAGACGTCGTTGAACACTTCCAGCGACAGCGGCCCGCGGTAGCCAGCCGCCAGCACGTGCCCGGTGAACGCCGTCAGGTCGAACGCGCCCTGGCCGGGGAAGAGCCGGTGGTGCCTGCTCCACTGCAGGACGTCCATCTGCAGCCGCGGCGCGTCGGCCAGCTGCAGGAAGAACAGCTTCTCCCCGGGGATCGTGCGGATCGCGGCCGGGTCGCTGCCCCGCGACAGGATGTGGAAGCTGTCCAGGCACAGCCCGAGCGCGGGGTGGGCGGCGCGGCGCACGATGCGCCACGAATGCTCGTAGGTGTTCACGAACCGGCCCCACGCCAGCGCTTCGTAGGCGATCCGGATCCCCCGCGCCGCCGCGCGTTCGGCGAGCAGGTGCAGCTGCTCGGCGGCGAGGTCGTCGTCGTCGACCGCGTCCGGGGACACCGACGAGCACACCAGCATCGTGTCCGCGCCGAGCTGGCCCATGACGTCGAACTTCAGCTCCGCGCGCCGGAGGTTGCGGGCCAGTACGTCCGGCGGCACCGCTTCGAAGTCGCGGAACGGCTGGTAGAGGTCGATCGACAGGCCGAGCTCGGCGCAGTGCTCGCCGATCTCCTTGGCCGACCACGACGAGGCGACGAGGTCGTTTTCGAAGATCTCCACCCCGTCGAAGCCGGCGCGGGCGGCCGCGGTCAGCTTGTCCTCCAGGGTGCCGGACAGGCAGACCGTGGCGATCGAACGGCGGGAGTCAGTCGAGGACATCGGCGGGCTGCCTTTCCGGGGAGTTCGTGAGCAGGGCGAAGTGGTCGAGCATCCGCGCGGCGTCGGGTTCGGTGCCGGTGAAGAGGCCGAGCGCCTGCGCGGCCTGGAACACCGCCATCCGGCCGCCGTCGAGGACGCGCGCCCCGAGCGCGCGGGCGGTGCGGACCAGCTCGGTTTCGAGCGGGCGGTAGACCACCTCGGCGACCCACAGGTCCGGGCGCAGCAGCCGGGCGGGCAGCGGCAGCCCCGGGTGGGCGGCCATGCCGGTCGGGGTGGCGTGCACGAGCCCGTCGGCG
>NZ_JAAGNB010000071.1:0-3284 GCF_010550475.1 Amycolatopsis sp. SID8362 | reverse complement strand
TGCGGTCTTGGTCGCGCCGGGCAGGCGCGGCGGTGGCCGGGCCGAGCCTCGCGCGCGGCGCCGGTCGCCCCGAATCCGGTGTGCGACCGCCCCGTGACTGGCAGGATCGAGCCCCGTGGCCAACGAACTCGAGCGCGTGCTGCGGACCAGGACGATCCTGCTGTGGGGCGCCGGGCTCCTGGTGCTCGCCGCGCTGTCGGCCACCTTGCTGCTCACCCTGCTGGGCGGCGGCCGCCCGGAGGATTCCGCACGGCTCGACGCGCTCAAGACCGCCGCGAACATCGTCGTCGGGACCGGGGGTGCCGCCGCGTTGCTGCTCGCCGCGCGGCGGCAGCGGTCCGCCGAGCTGGACCTCGTGCAGAAGGACCACGACGCCACCGAGCGGCGGGTCACCGAGATCTACGGGAAGGCCGCCGACCAGCTCGGCAGCGACAAGGCACCCGTGCGGCTCGCCGGGCTCTACGCGCTCGAACGGCTCGCCGGCGGGTACCCCGAGCACCGGCAGACGATCGTCAACGTCTTCTGCGCCTACCTGCGGATGCCGTACGAGCACGACGCCGAGCACCTCGAGGAGCTGCAGGTCCGCAAGACCGCGCAGCGCATCCTGCTGCTGCACCTGCGGCCCGGCAAGCCCGAGACGCCGAACAGCGGCTTCTGGCCGGACATCGACCTCGACTTCTCCGGGGCGAAGCTCGTCGGGCTGACGCTCACGCACTGCTCGATCCGGTCGATCGTCTGCTACGGCGCGACGTTCTTCGAACTGGCCGCGTTCCGCGGCACCGAATTCCACACCAAAGCGGATTTCAACACAGCCGAGTTCAAGGACCGCGCCGATTTCCGCGGAACCGTTTTCGGTGGCGAACGCGATTCCTTCAACGGCGCTGTTTTCGCTGGTCCGGCCGATTTCGGCAGCAAGTCGGCGGCGCGGTTGGCCGGTTCGACCGCGCAACGCGGATTTCCCCGGACCTGGCCACCGGGCTGGGAAGAACGGCCGATCGACGACCGGCCGGGCTGGGCGGAATTGACACGAAAGGATGAGCCGGGACAACCGGAAGACGGGAGGTGAACCGGCGATGATCACCGGTTGGGCGTCCTTGGTTTCGCGGATGGACTGCCGTGTGCCGATCGGCGCCGGGCGGACCCTCCGGGACGGGATGACGGCTCAGCGTGCGGCGGCCCTCGGGCCGGAGCCGGTGCGGACGAGCGGCTTGGTGGCTGCCTGAACGGTCCTCGCCGGGCGGTCCGACCTCGCCGTCGTTGCCCGGCATCACCGACGCGCACCCGGAGGCCCCCGGACCCCGATCGCGCGTGAGGTGGACAACGCCACCGGTCGGCCGTTTAGGCTGAAGCTGTGGAGTATGCAGAGCACATCGCTGACCTCGTGGGCAACACCCCGCTGGTCAAGCTGAACTCGTTGACCAAGGGGCTCAAGCCGCTCGTGCTGGCCAAGGTCGAGTACCTGAACCCGGGTGGCTCGGTCAAGGACCGCATCGCGCTGCGCATGATCGAAGCCGCCGAAGCCTCCGGTGAGCTGCGCCCGGGCGGCACGATCGTGGAACCGACGTCCGGGAACACCGGCGTCGGCCTCGCCATGGTCGCGCAGCGCAAGGGCTACCAGTGCGTGTTCGTCTGCCCGGACAAGGTCAGCGAAGACAAGCGCAACGTGCTCAAGGCGTACGGCGCCCGCGTCGTGGTGTGCCCGACGGCGGTCGCGCCCGAGCACCCCGACTCCTACTACAACGTCTCCGACCGGCTGGTCCGCGAGATCGACGGCGCCTGGAAGCCCAACCAGTACGCCAACCCGCAGAACCCGGAGAGCCACTACCTCTCCACCGGCCCGGAGCTGTGGAAGCAGACCGACGGGAAGATCACGCACTTCGTCGCCGGCGTCGGCACCGGCGGCACGATCTCCGGCACCGGCAAGTACCTCAAGGAGGTCAGCGACGGCCGCGTGCAGGTCGTCGGCGCGGACCCGGAGGGCTCGGTCTACTCCGGCGGCACCGGGCGGCCGTACCTGGTCGAGGGCGTCGGCGAGGACTTCTGGCCGGAGACCTACGACCGGAACATCGCCGACGAGATCATCCCGGTCTCCGACGCCGACTCGTTCCAGGTCACCCGCCGGCTCGCGCTGGAAGAGGGCCTGCTGGTCGGCGGCTCCTGCGGGATGGCCGTCGCGGCCGCGCTCAAGCTCGCCGAGCGGCTCACCGAGGACGACGTCGTGGTCGTGCTGCTGCCCGATGGCGGCCGCGGCTACCTGACCAAGGTGTTCAACGACACCTGGATGTCGTCCTTCGGCTTCCTGCCGCCCGACTCCTCCGGCGCGACGGTCGCCGACGTGCTCACCAAGAAGAGGGGGTCGCTGCCGAACCTGGTGCACTCGCACCCGAACGAGACGGTCGCCGAGGCCATCGCGATCCTGGCCGAGTTCGGCGTCAGCCAGATGCCCGTGGTCAGCGCGGAGCCGCCGGTGATGGCCGCCGAGGTCGTCGGCGCGGTCAACGAGCGCGACCTGCTCGACGCGCTGTTCACCGGGAAGGCGCAGCCCGCCGACCGGCTCGACCGGCACATGTCCCCGCCGTTGCCGACGATCGGCGGCGGCGAGCAGGTGGGCTCGGCGATGACCGCGCTCGAGAGCGCCGACGGTGCCCTCGTGCTGATCGACGGCAAGCCCGCGGGCGTCGTCACGCGGCACGACCTCCTGGGCTTCCTGGCCGGGCGTTGAACAGAGCCTGAGAAGTGTCTTAATCGGCGGACCCGGCAGGGGCGTTACGAGCGCCCTGCCGGGTGATCCGATAGCGTGAGCGCGAGTACAAAACTTTCGCGTCCTCGTCAAGGGGGTTCAAGACCCACATGAGTGCACCGCAGCCACCGAACCAGCCGTGGGGTGGCGGCCAGCCACCTCAGGGCCCGCCGAGTGGCCCCCAGCCGCAGCAGGACCCGTTCGGCAGCCCGGAACCGACCCAGGTCGTCCAGCCCGCCCAGCCCCAGAGCGGTTCCCCGTTCGGGGAGACGCCGGAGCCGACCCAGGTCGTCCAGCCTGCCCAGCCGGGTGACGGCGGGGCGGGCGCGACCCAGGCGATGCCGCCGGTCGACGCGAACGCGACCCAGATGGTGAACCCGGTCGGCGGCGGCGACGCCCCGGGCGCGGACTCCACCCAGCTGGTCCCGCCGGGCTCCCAGCCCCAGGGGATCCCGTACACCCCGCCGCCGAGCGCGGCCGACAACCCGGCTGCGGCGTTCGGCCAGCAGCCGGGCGGGTTCGGCCAGCCCGAGCAGCAGGGTGG
>NZ_JAAGNB010000017.1:0-2610 GCF_010550475.1 Amycolatopsis sp. SID8362 | reverse complement strand
CGCGACGATCGGCAGCGCGAACGTCACGACCGGCCCGAGCAGCTCCAGGGTCCGCACCGGGCCGCCCGCGCCCACCGCGAGCAGTGCCGTCACCGGCAGCACGAAGACCAAGCCGAGCAACCCGCGCCGGGGTTGCGCCCGGCGCGCTTCGGCGAGCGCGGCCGGGCTCAGCGCGTCCGGCTCGCTGACGGCCGGGCGATCCAGCAGAGGGTCAGAGGACATCTTCGAGGCGGATCGGCAGCCGGTGGTGCCGCCGTCCGGTGGCGTGGTGGACGGCGTTGGCCACGGCCGCCGCGACCCCGACCATCGAGACCTCGCCGAGCCCCTTCACCCCGACCGGGTTGAACCGGAAGTCGGGCCGGTCCACGAAGTCGACGTCGATGCGGTGGACATCGGCGTTGACCATCACGGGGTACTCCTCGAGCGTCGCGTTGAGGAAGCCGCCGCGCTCCGGGTCGGGCAGGCTTTCCTCGCGCAGCGCCCCGCCGATGCCCCAGATCACGCCGCCGCGCACCTGGCTCGCCGCGGTCACCGGGCTGGCGACCCGGCCGCAGTCGACGACGCTGACCACGCGCGGCACGCGGATCCGGCACGTGGTCGGCTCGACGCGGACCTCGACGAAGTGGGCGACCCAGCTGAACGTGCTGAACTCCGGGTAGACCGGGCCGGCGATGGCCAGGTGCCCGGCCTTGGACTGGTCGACGACCTCGGGCCCCTGCCCGGCGCCGACCGTGGCCACTTCGACCTCGACCGGGTGCCCGGCGCGTCCGACGGCGGCGGCGACGTCCACGGCCCCGGTGTCGGCCGCGTTCAGGTGCTTGCGCAGTTCCCGCAGCCCGGCGTGCACGGCGGGCAGCGCGGTCGCGGTGCCCCAGGACCCCGCGGTGAGGTGCTGCGGCGCGACGCGGGTGTCGCCGACCCGGACTTCGACGTCCCGCACGGCGATGCCGAGGTCGTTCGCGACGAGCAGCGCGATCGCCGACCGGATGCCCTGGCCCATCTCGTGGCCGTCGACGGCGGCCGTCACCCGGCCGTCGGCGTGCGCGGTCAGGTGCGCGACGGCGGGTGCGGCGTGGCCCGGGTAGGTGCCGACTGCGACGCCCCAGCCGAGCAGCGAACCGTCGGCCACGCGCATCGAGCCGGGTTCGGGGTCGCGGCCGGCCCAGCCGAACCGCTCGGCACCACGGCGGAGGCAGTCGGCGAGGAACCGGGTGGAGAACGGCCGTCCGCTGACCGGGTCGGTCATCGTGTCGTTGGCCAGCCGCAGCGCGACCGGGTCCTGGCCGGTGGCGTAGGCGAGTTCGTCCACCGCGGACTCGAACGCGAACATCGCCGAGCTTTCGAACGGCGCCCGCATGTAGCCGGGGGTCTGCACGTCGGTCCGCACGAGCCGGTGCCTGCCGCGGAACGCCTCGAAGCCGTACAGCCGCGAGGAGACCTCGGTGTGCATCGCCGGGAACAGGTCGTGGCGGGACGTCTGCTGGTCGACCTCGTGCACGGCGGCGAGGATCTTGCCGGACGCGTCGGCGCCGAGGCGGACGCGGTGGCGGGTGGCCGGGCGGAAGCTGCCGTTGTGGAAGGTCTGGGCGCGCGTCAGCACGAGCTTGACCGGGCGGCCGAGGCGGCGGCTCACCAGCGCGAGCGGCGCGAGGTGCGGCTGGAGCGAGTTCTTCTGGCCGAACCCGCCGCCGACGTACGGCGACCGCACTTCGATGCGCGCCGCGTCGAGGCCGAGCTGCTGGGCGAGCCCGTGCCGGACCGCGGCCGCGTTCTGGGTGCCTTCGTGCACGACGAGCGTGCCGTCGCGCCATTCGACGACGGCGCCGTTCAGCTCCATCGGCACGGCGTGCTGCGCCGCGTGCTCGTAGGTGCGCTCGATCCGCACCGGGCTGGCGTCGACCACCGCGTCGGCGTCGCCGACCTTGATGTCGGCCAGGAACGGCAGCGGGATCGCCTCTTCCTGCACCAGCGTGGTCGCGCCCGCGGCGTCGAGGTGCGCGGCGACCGGCTCGGGCTCGTACTCGGCGGTCACCAGGTCGGCGGCTTCGGTCGCGGCGACCGGGGTTTCGGCCACGACCAGGGCGATCGGCTGGCCGCGGTAGGCGATCCGGTCGTCCAGCAGCGGCTGCAGGCTCTGGAAGGCGAACCCGCCGCCCATGATGAACCCGGGGCCGCGCAGCTCTTCGGCGTCGAACCGGGTCACGACGAGGAGCACGCCGGGCACGGCTTCGGCGGCCCGGGTGTCCACATCGGACACCCGGCCGCGGCCGATCCGGGCGGTGGCGAGCGCGGCGTGGACGACCCCGTCCGGGACGCGGTCGGTGCCGTAGGCGGCTTTGCCGGTGACTTTTTCGTGCGCGTCGACGCGCCGGGTGTCGGTCATCGGGTCGCTCGCTCCCCGGCCATCAGCACGGCGTCGGCGACCGTGCGGATGCCCAGTTCGATCCGGAATCCGTTGTGGGTGCCGGGACGGGCGCCGGCGAACGCGATCTCGCCGGCACGCCGGGCGTGCTCGGCGGTCAGGGGCAGGCCGCGCAGGGTGCGTTCGGCTTCGGCGGCCCGCCACGGCCGGGTGGCGACGCCGCCCAGCGCGATCCGGCAGTCGCCGAC